>SXHE01000428.1 GCA_005773755.1 Planctomycetia bacterium | reverse complement strand
GAAACCGTATCACCATCCCATGTACAGGACGAGGTAGATGCGGAGCAAGCAACCGAGTGCCGCGAGCGGCGCGGCTATCCGAATCAGAAGCACCACGTTCGGACCGGGCGGCTTCTTGAAAGCTCGTGACCGTAACGGCTCAAATGTCGCGATGAACACGCCGACGATCACCAGGAGTGTCACGAGTTCGAGACCCACGTTCACGAAGTCGTCCATCAGTACCTCCCGCGACACGATCAAACACTGTCAGAACTCGTACTCATTCTTCAGCTCGGCGTGTTGCACGTCGGTGATGTCGGGGAGCTGTAGCACCGGCGTGTAGCGGTCGGAGCCGGGCGGCTTCATGAACTGGATCACGCCGCGGATGCGGACCCAGTCGTGGTCGTTGAAGTTGTTGATCGCTTGCGGGGTGACGATCCGCACCTTCAGCATCACCGCGTCCGGGCCGCAGCAGGTCATCTTCATGCGGAACAGGGTGAACTCCTTGTCGCCGAGCCGCTTGAACCGGCCCTCCATCTTCGCGGTCTTGCCGCTGTAGGCCCGGCGCTTGTCGGCGTCGAACGCGGCGTCGTTCAGCTCGTTGAACGTCATCACCGTGTCTTCGCCCGGTTCGAGGACGTACTTGGCCGTCTTCTCATCGCCGCCGGGCGGCGTCACCTCGCGAATCTTGAACCCGTTCGGGGCTTCGTACAGGCGCTCCACGCCAACGCCATCGACGTTACGTTCGAGGCTGCCGTCGGCGAACGCCACCCGCTTCGAGCTGGGGTCGCGGGCCAGCTTCTTCAGCGCTTCGGGGTCCATGTTCAGCGCCTTCTCCCCGCGCAGCATCTTGTCCTGATAGTCCTTGCTGAAGCCGGAGTTGGGAATGCCCATCGCGAACAGCGCGACCGGGAACGCCAGAATCAGCATCCGGGCGAACACCCACGACATGTCGTGGCTGTGGCCGTGGTCCTCTTCGGGGGGCGCGTTCGGGTCGACCGCACCGGGCAGGCCGGGCACGTGGTTGCACGCGGCCGTGTGAACGTGGTTCTGCTGACACGTCGGGTCGTTCGCGGGCACGAGCGCGCCGGCCTCGCGCCAGACCGTGACCGCGCGGATCGCGACCAGCACCAGCGCGCCGATCCCGCCAATCAGCACCGGTACGTGGAAGATCGGCGCGATGATGTGCTTCAACATGTCGTTAATGTAAAGCTGGATCGCGACGAACCCGATCGCCCCGCACACCAGGATGCTCAGGAGCTGCTCGGTGAAGTAGTCGCGCGGCGACTGGCACCCGCTGTGGCTGTGTGGCATCACTTGCTCCGGTTCGGGTTCGCACACTCCGCTACCGCATTCTACCTCACGGCCCGGACGACTGCGCGGCCGCGCCAGGCGGCAGCCCGCTCCAGCCGTTCGCCTGATACACCAGGTGCAGGGCCACGCACATCACCAACGACAGGATCGTAACGCTGACGGCGATGGTGACGATCAGCCGGAGTCGGAACACGCGCGTGTACATCAGCACCAGTTTGAGGTCGAGCATCGGGCCGAACACCAGGAACGCGGTCTTCGCGCTCAGGTGCATCTTGGTGAAACTGGCCGCGACGAACGCGTCCGCCTCGCTGCACAGGCACATGAGGAACGCCAGCAGCATCATCGCGGGGATGGTGAGGAACGCCTGATCGCGCGACAGCACTTCGATCTCGTCCTGGGTGATGTACGAGCGGGCCAGTGCCGCCAGCACCGAACCGAGAATCAGGAACACCATGATGTCCACGAAGTCGTGGAGCGCGGTGGAGGAGATGTTGCCCATCCGGGCGAACAGCGACTGCTTCGGCGGGGCCGGGGCGGCCACCCCGCCGGCGGGTGCGGTCGGCGCGGCCGGTTCGATCGCAACCGGTGGGATCGCCAGCGGCGTGAGCAGGGCGTTCCCGTACTTCCGCCACTGGAGGTGAACGACCAGCCCCGTGACGACCGCGACCGCGAACCCCAGGCCCACCCGCAGCCCGACCATTTCGCGCCCGAGCTGGTGCGGTTGGAACGCGATCCAGGTGCTGAAGATCACCACGCCGTTGATGATCGGCCCGGCCAGCATGTACGCGATGCAGCACGACAGCGGCAGCCCCTTGCGGAGCAGCCGCCGCATGACGACGACGATACCGCACTCGCACATCGGGAACAGTAGGCCGAGGAGCGCCCCGATCATAACCGCCGGGACCGCCGGCTTTGGTAGCAGTTTCGTTATGAAGTCTTGCGGGAGGAACTCTTCGAGGATGCCGGCGATCACCGCGCCAAGGACGACGAACGGCATCGCCTGCCACAGCACGCCGCTAAAGCTGACGAGGAAATCGAGAATCGGGGAAGCAGGCAAGGCGGCACCCGTTGCGAGAACGGCGGAACACAGCTACTACGCCAGCCCCGCGGTGCGGGTTCGGCCCCTCACCGGGCGCGGCGGTCGCTACGGGCATTGTCCGAACGGGTGGTCCGCCCCGCAAGGGTCGTTCGGATTGTGCATCGGCCGCCGGAACTGCTTGCCGCCGAAGATCGGCGCGAACCGGTTCCACACCGCGACCGCGACCATCGATCCGAAGAACAGCCCCACGCTTGCGACCACGATGACGCCGCTGGGGGCGAACTGCACCGGCTCCATGTTCCCGACTTTGAACAGGTAGTTCGCACTCATCCAATAGCCGATCGCGCCCGACGCCAAGCAGAACCCGACCGTGAGCCAGAACATCTGCCGCAGGTTCCGGGACACGTTCGCGGCCGCCGCCGCCGGAACCACCAGCAAGGCGTTGATGAGCAGCGCCCCGACGGCCTGGATCGACAGATTCACGACCAGCGCGAGGAGCACAACGAACAGATAGTTGTTGAAGGACACGTTCATCCGGCGCGTGCGCGCGAGACTGGGGTTGAAGCTCGCGAACACGAGGTGGTTGTACCGCCACACAAACGCGCCCGCGACCAGCGCCAGTGCGGCGCACAACTGGAGGATGTTGACTTCGTTGACCAGGAGCAGATTGCCGAAGAGGAACGTCTCCAGATTCACCGTGCTGACCTGCTGGACCATCTTGGTGAGCATGGCGGCGAAGCCGAGTGCGAGCGCGAAGAACACGCCGATGACGGTGTCGTGGGCCAGGCCGGTGCGGTCGCGGACGTACACCATTCCCGCGCCGACCAGCGTACCGAACGCGACCATGACCAGCGGCACGAGCCACGCCGCGGTCGCCTTGTCGCTGTGCGTCACGAGGACGCTGATGTAACCGAGGGCGACCCCGGCGAACGCGCAGTGGGCCATCGCGTCGCTGAAGAACGCCATGCGGTTGCCGACGACCAGCGCCCCGACCATGCCGCACACGAGGCAGAGTGCGATCAGCGCGAGGACGCTTCGAATGACGTACAGGTTCGTATCGAACTGCCCGGCGAGCCATTTGACCAGTTCGGCCATCCACACTTCGGGCATCGGAACCTCGGAGGTAATCAGGCGAGCATCCGACGGGCGGCGCGTGCCATCAAGTCAACCGAAGCGGTCGCTTCGGCAGCGGTGATCGTCAGCGGCGGGGCGACGCGAACCACCTTTTTCGCGAGCGGGCCGAGCAGGTGGATGCCGTCCTCAGTCGGGCCGTCACCCTCATAGCAGGCGAGGACGAGGGCGTTGGCCCATTCGTTCGAGGTGCGCCCGCCGTGGTCGCGCATCTCGACGCCCCACACCATCCCGCCGCGCTCACCGCGCACGTTCACGACGCACGGCAGATCCTTCAGCCCCACCAGCCCGCGCTCGATGATCGCTGACGACTCGCGCATCCCGGTCAGCACGTCGCGCGCGGCGAACTCGTCCAGTGTAGCAAGTACGGCGGCGCAGCAGAGGGGATTCGCGCTCCAGGTGTCCGACCCTTCACCGTAGTCGAGCGCGCCGAACAGGTCCGCGCGGCCCACGGCCGCCGCAACGGGGACGCCGTTCCCCAGGCCCTTTCCCAGCACCACGATATCCGGCTCAAGGCCGTACGTCTCGAACGCGAACATCGACCCGGTGCGGCCGAAGTTCGATTGCACCTCGTCCAGGATGAAGACGATGTCGTTCGCGCGGCAGAACCGTTCGAGCAACTGGAGGTACGCCTTCGGCGGATGGTACGAGCCGCCGCCGCCGAGGTACGGCTCCGTGATGAGAGTGCCGATCTTGCGGCCGAACTGGTGGAGCAGGGCGTCCAGTTCCTTCTGATAAGGAGCCGGATCGAACGCCTTCTCCCGCTCGGAGACGTCGCGGCACTCGGTCGTGGGGAAGGAGGTGAACCGCACGCGCGGGTCGCGCTCCGCGTCGGCCTCGCTGCCGGTCACGGCATTTGCCAATCCCTTTTTACCGTGGAACCCGAACCGTGTGGCGACGATCATCGGTCGCGTGCGGTCGCGTGCCTGCGCCGCCCACAGCGCCTTTTGGATCGCCTCTGACCCGGACGCGGCCCACATCACCTGTTCCATCCGCCCGCCGCCGGGCGCGCCGCGGAGCAGTGCAAGCAACCGCTTGCTCGCCTCAACTTCTACGGGCGTGATCGCGTTGTACGCGGTCATCGGGAGCGCGGCGAAGTAGCCCGCCGGAACCGCTCGCGCAGCCGCACGCGGCTCGCCCGTGGGCCAGCCCATGTACCGCGTGTATGCCGTCATCCAACTGGTCGGGTTGTGTCCCAAGTTGGAAACGAGCACGCCGGATGTGTAGTCGTAGAGCCGGCGGCCGTCCGGGGTCCAGTGGTAGGCCCCGGCGCTATGGGCTAGTACCGCTTGCGTGGGCGTGAAGGTGCGCAGCGCGTGCGGTTCGAGTCTGGTGAGCGAATCGCGGTCTGCGTTCGACCGCGGCTCGTTCGCATGGTGAATCGGGAGAGGCATGATGTACTCCGTTCGATTTGCAAGTCGTTATTGCACCCGAAGGTATTGTGGCGGTACGTGTTCGACAAGCCATACGCCGTTCGCGGAACAATAAAAGGTGATGCCGTCGGCCCGCAGCTTCCCCGCGTCCACGACAAGTATCACGGGCTTGCCGTGGCGCGATCCGACTTTGGTTGCGGTATGTGGATCGGGGGAAAGGTGAACGTGGTGGCGCGCCATCTTGAGCAAGCCGTCACGCAGGATCGCCGCAAGATTGCGTTCCGCGGTGCCGTGGTACAGTTCCGCGGGCGGCTCCGCGGCCTCGAACTGTAGTTCGACTTCCGTTGAGTGACCCTGATTCGCGCGAATCTTTGCCCCGGAATCATCGACCGCGAACCGCTGCTTCTCGCACGCCTCCACGACCGCGAGCAGTTCGTCGCGCGTGAATCGGTTGCCGGCGCGCGCGGCCCCGGCGAGCAGATCGTCGACGAACACCCAACCGCCCGGTTCGAGCGTGAGGCCGGCTTTTCCCGGTTCGTGTCGCAACACGAGGGACACGAACTTGCTGATGCGGAGGCGTCGCTTCTCGTCCACGGTCAAACCCGCCCTTCGTAGAGGACGAGCGGTTCGGCACTTCCGGGTTCGTACAGTACAAGCCCGCCCGCGGGGCCGTTGACCTTCACAACACACCCCGGAACCCCGGCGACCGCGCGGGCCAGAATCGCTTCCAGCGCCTGCACGATTGCCACGCAGTTCCGGTCGGCGGTGATGTCGTTGTAAGTCAGGCTCCGCATCTGCGCGAGCCGATCTGCCCGCGCGTCGGCAAGGACACCGTACTCGACGAACGCCACTTCTTTGAAGAACCGCTCAATCACTTCGATCCCGTAGCCGCGCTGCGACCGCTCGCCCCACGGCTCGAGGAACGTGCCGTTGTAGTGATAGTTCGGGGTGTTCTTAAGTTCGCCCGGCGTGCGATTTTCTACGGTCAGCTCGACCCCGCGCTTGCGTTGGTGAGCACTCCAGACGGCGTTATCGAACCGGAACTGCACCTCTTGCTCGACGAAACCGGGAAAATTATCGGGCGTGACCCAACTGGTGTGAATGTCGAACGCGGCCTCGCGCGCGTCCGGGTGGCGGTACACGACCTGAAGCTGAACGGAGTCCCAGGTTAGCCCGTCGGCGGGGCCAACTAAGCCGCGCTGCCCGGTCGCGGAAATGCGATCGAGTGCCCAGTTCGGGCCGAAAGAGAAGTCGATGAGTTTAAGGTAATGGACGGCAACGTACGTCGCCGGGTTGCGGCCGGCGATCCACTCGGCGAACTGCCCGCCACTGATAGACTTCGGCTCGAGAAGCGAGCAGTACCCGCTGTTCACGTGACTGAGAACGCCGTCTTGGTACAGTGTGCGGAGTTTCTTGTGGTCCGGGTCGGCGAGTTTGTGGTAGACGACTTTCGCAAGCACGCCGTGTTCGGCGGCGAGTCGAGAAAGCTCGTCAAGTTGGCGGAGGTCGAGAACCGACGGCTTCTCGATCAGGACGTGCTTGCCGGCAACAATTGCTGCCCGCGCGGCCTCAAAGTGCCGGTCATCGGGTGTGGCGACGCAGACCGCATCAACGCCACATTCGAGCAACTCGGCAATGGCGTTCGGGCCGGAAAAGTTCTTGAACGGGACACGTCGGCCGGCGTGTGTCGCGAGGTAGCGGGCGGCGCGGGCGCCGGTTCGGGACGCGACGGCGGCCAGCGTAACGGCAACCGGCCCGGTCGCCGACGAGTACAGCGGCACACTGACACCGGCTTCAAAGACAGGCCGGTAAGTGTCGTCGAAGATCATTCCGAACCCGATCATCCCGCAGCGGATCATTGGCGATGAGGCCTCTGGTGTTGGTGTCATTGCAGCATGGTAGCAAGGTGCGCGAGACCTAAAGTGGCAATTATCAACGCCATCGGACCTATTTTCATAACATAATATCAATTATCGGACATTCACGGCACTGCATACGTTTCGTGCGATTCTGGGCATGGTATTATTGTGTCCGATAATATATCTTATGTAATTATCGCCACTCTCGATTGGGTGCTTCTGGCTTGATATCAATGGTTAGCCCATCGCGCCGATTCTGCGGAACTTGACGTATCGCTCGCCGAGCAGCGTTTGTGTGCTCATCGGGGCTAGATCGCGGAGATGGCGGGAGAGATTGGCTTTCAGGCTCGTTGCCATGCCGCGGGGGTCGCGGTGGGCACCACCCAGCGGTTCTGTTATGATGTGGTCGATCACGCCTAACTTCTTGAGGTCCGGTGCCGTCAGTCGCAGCGCGTCCGCTGCACGCGGTTTCGTTACGTCCGTGGCGACTTTCCAGAGGATCCCCGCGCACCCTTCGGGACTGATGACGGAATAATACGCGAACTGGAGCATCCCGACACGGTCGCCGATCCCGATGCCCAGCGCACCGCCAGATCCGCCCTCCCCAATCACCACGCACACGATTGGCGTCGAGATGCGCGTCATCTCGAAAATGCTCGTTGCGATCAGTTGGGCCTGACCGCGTTCCTCGGCCCCGATCCCCGGGAACGCGCCGGGCGTGTCGATCAGGCAGACGATCGGTAACTTGTACTTCGCTGCCAGCTTCATTTTCGCGAGCGCCTTGCGGTAGCCTTCGGGGTGCGCGCAACCGTAATAGCACTGCTGTCGCTCGGCCAACGTCCGCCCTTTGTGTTGACCGATCAGCATGACCTTGTGGCCATCGATCCGCGCAAACCCCGCTCGCAGGGCACGGTCGTCGCCGATCGCTTTGTCTCCGTGTAGTTCAACGAATTCATCAAACACGGTTTCCACATAGTCCATCATTTGCGGACGGTTCGGGTGCCTCGACACCAGCACCGTTTCCCACGGCGTCAGGCTCGCGAACTTAACTCGCTTTCGGGTCGCGATCTCGCGCCGAAGGTTTTTGATCCGGTCATCCGCGCCATCGGCGTCCGCCGCGGATTCCAGGCGCGCGAGATTCTGCTCCATCTCGTGAATATCGCCCTCGAACGGGAGCGGCGGACCCATCGGTAGTTCCTCGACTCAGTTGCTATTTCATCGTAGCGACCAAATGGCACACCGGTGTCACTCGGTACGGCTCGGTCACTCGTCTTCGGCCGGCGCTTCCGTCACCGACTTGTAGATTTGCTTCACTTTCCGCAGTTCCATCAGCACTTCGTGGAAGTTCGTGGGTCGGTCGGTCTTCTTCTTGGCGAGCATTTTCAGTACGAACGCGGAGAACTCGTCCGTCACGTCGCTATTGTACGCCGACGGCGGGGCCGGCTTCTCCGTGAAGTGTCGGCCCAGCAGGTCGCTCTGGGAGCTACCGCGGAACGGCGGTCGCCCGGTCGTCAGCTCGAACAGCGTGCAGCCGTAGCTGTAGACGTCCGCGCGGCCGTCGAGCAGTTCGTCGCGAATCTGTTCGGGGCTCATGAAGCTCGGCGTCCCCTGCGGTCGCCCGCGGCGGTGGAACCACTTCGCGAACCCCGTTGCGATCTTCTTCGAGATCGCGAAGTCGATGATCTTGGTGTCGCCGATCGAGTTGACCAGGATGTTGTCGGGCTTCACGTCGCAGTGGACGAACCCAGAGGCGTTCATGTACGCGAGGCCGGTCGCGGCACCCTTGAAGATCTTCCGGCTGTGCTCCTTCAGGAACGCGAAGTCCTTCGCCTGGAGCCGCAGCCGCAGTCCGCCGGACGGGAAGTACTCCATGATGAAGTGCGGTGTTTCTTTGGCCCGGTTCACCTTGACGATGCGGATCACGTTCTGGTGCGTCAGCTTGACCCCGATCTCGGCCTCGTTGAACAGGCCCCGGCGCTGGTCGGCCTTCGCAGCCGCTTCCGGCAGCAGCAGCTTCATTGCGAAGTGCCGGTTGCTCTTGATCTCGACGACCTCGAATACCTGCGACGTCTGCCCCGTTTGGAGCAGCGACCGCAGCTTGTAGCCGTTGAGAACTTCGCCCACGTCCGCCATCCGGCACCCCTCACCAGTACTCTTCAAAGTGGATGTTGCCCTTGGACTTCGTAGCCGCCACATCCGCCTTAAACCCGCGCCCCTCGAGCACTTCGATCACGCCCTGCGGCTGCGGGTAGCTGGTCGTTCCGGTGTCGCGGTCGCGAACGGGCACGCCGATCATCTTCGGGTTGCCGCACAGGAACACATGTGTTGTCGCGGGATCGAGCTGAGCGCCGAGTCGCTCTTCCAGGTCCCCGCCGGAGATTACATCTTGAATATAGATCTTTCGCGTCGCTCCGACTTCGCGCGTGGTCAGTGAAAGGTACGTGTAGTTGGGGTACTGCTTCATCAGCGCTTCGTGCGTGTGTAG
>SXHE01000427.1 GCA_005773755.1 Planctomycetia bacterium | reverse complement strand
GTCCGGCTCGGTGCGGTACAGTTCGCTCCCCAGTTGTAGCCAGCGCTCGGCGTCGATATACAGCGTCACCTCGGTGAACCCCTCGACGGCCACGACCTTTGGGTCGTTGCTCGCGGTGCCGCCCAGCTCGAACGAATCGATCTCCAGCCGCGGGCAGATGCGCTTGATGACGTGGCACTCCCGCCCGCCCAGTTTCTCGATCGGCTTCTTCCCCAGGTACTCGAACTTGAACTCGCCGGCGTCGTGACGGGCCTTCCACGCCGTGTGGGTGCGGAGCAGTGTGCGGTACGCGCCGGCGTCGCGAATGCAGTACCGGGACATGGTCTTGGCGAGTGACACGTTCGGGTCCATGGCCGCCCCGATGTCGCCGCCGAACGCGCCCGGCCGATAGGCGATCACCTTGCCGTCCAACCCGCCGTCGGCCTTCGACTTCTCGCTGAACAGCGAGGCTTTGATCTCCGCGCCGAACCCCAGCGGCTTCTTCGCCCCCTGCTTCCACTTCATCACGACCTCGATCGCGGTCTTCTTCGTCTCCGGGTCGGGCACGTCGCCGTGGACCCACACGTCGATCAGTTCGATTGGGGGCGGAGCCGGGTGCTTCGGCTTGCCCTCGACCCGCTCCTGCTTCTCCAGGGTGAAGTGGACGCACGACACCTTGTTCTGGTGGTACTTGGTGAGGCACATGGAGAGCATCGCGACCGGGTCCTTCTCCGCCAACTTGTCGAACTCGTCCTGTGAGGAGAGTTTGGGCTCCGGGGTGTACACGGGCGCGTCCGGCGGCGGCGTACCGCGCGTGAGCCGGACGAACGCCCCGTACCCGATGCCCGCGAGGCAGGTGAGGATTCCGAGCACGAGCGCGGCGTTACGCATGATCCTGCGTCCTCTGGGTCTGGGTGACTCCATCCCGGACAGTTTACCCACCTGCGACGGACGGAACAACACGCACCAAAGGCGCGAGACGCCGCGGATCATCGAGCTTGCCCCGGTTGTGGAAGTGAGAGAGAGAAAAGCGCGTATATTTCGTGTTCGGCCCGGTTCGCCCCGAAACTCCAGTTGATCCGCGAGCGGGCCGATATTATCTGATCCGCCGCGCCGGTCGGTTGGCGCGGGCATTTCCGGCGCGGGTTCTCCCCATGAATCGCCTTGTGAAGCTGTTCCTGTCGGCGGGGTTGGTGGGACTGCTGGTGTCGAGCGGGGCCGACGCCGGCGGCGCTCGTCGCGGCACACCCAGGCCCGACCCCGCGCCGCGCGTCACCGAGTACCGCACCTACTGCGAGAGTTGGACGACGCTTTCCCCGCCACAGCCGGCGGAACCGGACGCCCGGCCGCTGGTGTGGGTCGTGGACGGGGCCGGCGACCTGAAAGGCTGCTCGAACGCACTCAACTACGCCAACCAACTGGCCGGGAACACGGCCGAGTTCGCGGTGTTCTCGTGGTCACACGGCTACCGCAAGTTGATCGCCGACCAGACCGACTGGGTTCACGCGCGGGCGCAGGGCGAGCGGCTCGCGGCGGCGATTCTGGAGCGCAAGGCTCGTGAGCCGGGTCGCCGTGTCGTGCTGGTCGCGCACAGCGCAGGTTGCGCCGTCGCGCTGGTCGCTGGCGACCGGCTGCCGCCGGACACGCTGGACCGGACAATTCTACTTGCACCGAGCGTCTCCACTGGGTACGACCTGCGGCCCTCGCTATGGGCCGCGAGGGAAGGCGTGGACGTGTTTTGCAGCCGCAAAGACTGGGTGGCGCTGGGGTTCGTAGTGCGCGTGGTGGGCACGACAGACACCGGTTCCGGCCCCGCGGCCGGGCGGCTGGGGTTCAAGCCGCGCGGGGTCGCCGCAACCGATCCGGTCGTGAGCACGAAACTGCGCCAGCACTTCTGGTCCGCGGATCAGAAGTGGACCGGGCACACCGGCGGGCACCACGGGATGCACAGTCCGGCGTTCGTCCACGCCTACCTGTACCCGCTCATCGGCGCGCCGGTGAAGTGACGCGCGCGGCGCGATCGACAAGGAGAAGTCGGATGCGAAGTCGCTGGGTGGTCGGGGTCGCGCTGTTCGTGGTCGCCGGGGCGAAGGCGCAACCCGTTCCGCCACCGGCCGCGCCGCCTCTGCCGACGATCCCGGTGCCACCGGCAGGCCAGCTTCCGCCGCTGCTCCCGGTGCCGACCGCGCCAACCGGTCCGCTCGCGGAAGTGCCGCGCCCCGGCGCACCGCCCGTCGAGTACGACCACGGTTACCAGTACCTGCCCGAACGGTTGCCCGAGCGCCGGCGCGCCGAGGAGTGCGGCCCGGCCGGGCGCTGGTGGTTCGCGCCGTCGTTCGAGTTGGCTTGGGTGCCGACGTCTTACGCGCCCTCAACCGTGCGCCTCCGGGTCGCGGACCCGGCCGCATTCGGCCGCACGGTGCCCGGCCCGCTGCTGCCGGTGGCCGGGCGCTCCGCGGGCCGGTTCGACGCCGCGCTGAACCTGGTCGGCGGCCACTGGTTCGGCGAAACGAACACGCACGGCATCGAAGCGGGCCTGTACCTGCGCACCGCCGACAACACGTTCACCGGTTCGTCGCCCGGCTCGCTGGTGCTGTTCCCGCAGGGCCGCGGGCGGGCCACGCAGGTGGTCGTGTTGCCCGGCGCGGTCGTCGTCGGCACGTTCCCGACCACGCTCTCGACGTTCTTCGCCGCGTTCGATGTGAACTACCGGCACAAGCTCGTCTGCACCGACAACGCGCGCCTCGACGTGCTCGTCGGTTACCGGCACGCCACACTCGAAGACGAACTGTACCTCGGCGACGTGCCCGACGACCGCGACGACTACCGGCTGAACCGGGCGAGGGTGCTGAACTCGTTCCACGGCGGGCAGATCGGCTTGACGGGCGAGTTCCGCGCCAACGGGTGGTTCGTCGCCGGTTCGGTGAAGGCCGCGTTCGGCGGGGTGACTTCGGAGGTAGAAGCAACCGGCGCGTTCGTCGGGGCCGAGGCCCGCACGCCGGCCGGGTTCCGACGGCTCGCCGCGCTGACCGCGGCCGAGCAGACCGAGTTCGCGGTGATGCCCGCGCTGAACGCGCAAGTGGGTCGGCAACTGACCGAGCACGCCCGCATCTTCGCCAGCTACTCGTTCAGCTACCTGAGCCGCGCCGCTCGGCTGGGTGACGCGCTGAACCCCACCAACAGCGGACTGACGTACACCGACTTCTGGGTGCAATCAATCGGCTTCGGTGCCGAGTTCCGGTTCTGACTTTACGAAAACAGCTTCGTCACCGGGCTGCCCGACACGGCACGGTACGGGCGGTCGGTGGGGTCGGTGTCGTGCGCGTCGCGCGCGAGGCCGCGCGCGTGGAACATCGTCGCGGCCAGATCGCCCGGCACGGTCGGCTCGTGCGCCGGGTACGCGGCGATGCGGTCCGACTTGCCGTACAGCGCGCCGGGCACGACGCCCGCCCCGGCCAGCAGCACCGAGTAGCACGCGCCCCAGTGCTTCCGCCCCGGCGAACTGCCCGCGAAGTTCTTCTCGACAGCCACCAGCGGCGCGCGGCCGAACTCGCCCATCACCACGACGAGCGTGCTGTCGAGCAGGCCGCGAACGTGCATGTCTTCGAGGAACGCCGACACGCTGTGATCGAACCGCGGTAGCAGGTGGTCCCTCATCGAATCGAAGATGTCGTTGTGCGTGTCCCAGCCGTACTCGTCGGTGTCGGCCGGGTGGTCGTCCTGTCCGCGGATGCCGTGGTTGAAGAACACCGTGACCCACGGGACGCCGGCCTCCACCAGCCGGCGCGCCATCAGGCACGCCTGCCCGCTGCGGTGCCGGCCGTAGCGGTCGCGGAGCTTCTCCGGCTCGCGGTCCAGGTCGAGCGCCGTTTGCACCTTCGGGGCGTTCACCAGCTCGAAGGCTTTGCACGCGAGCGGGTCCGCGGTCGCGCCGGGGTCGAGCTTCGCCAGTAGGTCGCGCCGCGCCGCCAGCCGCGCCGCGGGCACGTCCGAAGGCAGATCGAGCGAGGCGACGAGCCGGTCGGTGTCGGTCACGTTGCCGAGTTCGGTCGGCTCGTAGGCGCGACCGAGGAACCCGCCGTACTGACCGGGCGAGACCTCCTTCGGCGCGAGCAGCGGGCCGTTGACATGAACCGCCGTGTGCGGGAAGTGCTTCGCGGGCTGAATCCGCTTCAGGACCGCGCCGAGCGCCGGGAAGTCGGTGGGGCGCGGCGGCGGGTTCGACGACTTCCGCTGATGGAACTGGCCGGTGAGCGCGAGGTAGCACGCGGACCCGTGGTCCAGGTCGTCGTGGGTCATGGACCGCAGCACCGCGTACCGGTGCGCGAGCGCGGCCATGCGCGGCAGGTGCTCGCACACGCGCAGTTCGGGGTTGGTCGTGGGAATGGTGCGGAACGCGCCGCGAATCTCTTCCGGCGCGTTGGGCTTTGGGTCGAAGGTGTCGAGCTGGCTCATGCCGCCGCTGGTGAAAACGACGACCACCGACTTCGCGCGGCCGAACCCGGCCCCGCCGGGCGCGGTCGGCTTCGCCCCGGCCCGCGGCGCGAGCGCGCCGAGTACGCCGAGGCGCAGCCAGTCGCGGCGCGAGGGGAGGGCCGGGGGCGGTGGCATCGGGTTCCTTAAGTTAGCTCGGAAGCAAGTGCGGCACGGCTCTGGCTTCACCTCTCCCCCATGCTCTGTTGGGGGAGAGGTCGGCGAGTCTTCGAGCCGGGTGAGGGGGCGCTGAGCG
>SXHE01000426.1 GCA_005773755.1 Planctomycetia bacterium | reverse complement strand
CCCGAGTCAACCCATACCTGAGGGGAAGGATATCCACACTCGGGGGGCTTACGCCCCCCGCTCGCCAGACTCTACCTACTTCTTCGCCTGGGTCAGCACGAACAGGTACGTCGCGAGATTCTTGTGGAGGGTCGCGTAGGAGTCGTCGCGGCCCAGCGGGGCCGGGGCGAACGTTAGCTTGTGCTTCGTCATGTGCTTCACGAGGTCGGCAACAGTCAGCCCCTCGGACGCCCACTTGGGATCGATCAGCCCCGCACCCGCGCTGGCCCGCAGCGCCGTGGTCGCGCTGTCCAGTTGCTTCAGGAAGGTGCGGGCCGGGCCGTCGGCGGGCAAGTCCTTCACGAGCGGGGCCGCGGCCTCCTGAACGCGCTTCACGGTCGCGGCGAACATCGCTACCTTCGCCGCGTCCGGAGCCTTGCCCGACTGGAGCGCGTCGGTGATCGCGGCGAAGTCCTTCGCCAAGTCCTTGCGCACGGCCGCGAGCGCCGCGTCGTCGAAGATCGCGGGGAAGTCGAGGCTCTGCCGCGCGAGGTTGAGCAGGTCCGCGGTCGGGGAGCCGGCGAATCGGAGGTCGTCCATCAACAGCGGGGACACGAACGCCGACGGCCCCTTCGCGCCGGCGCTCTCGACGCGCTTCACTTCTTTCAGGATCGCATTGAGGGGATCGCCGGCCGCAATGAGGGCGGGGTCCGTCGCCGCAATCGCCGCCGCCAGTTCGGGCGGCAGGGCCGGGACCGGACCGGGCACAGGGATGCCGCCCATCGGCCCGCGGTCCGGGTTCACCGGTTCGACGACCCGCGCGCCGGGCAGCGCCGCGTCGCGCTGCGCCCGTTCAAGGTTCCGCTGCGCCTGCAACGCGAGCTGGTTCATGGCCGCCGTGCCGCTGGTCATGGTGCCGCGGCCGACCGCGTACAACGGGTTCGAGTTGTAGTACGCTTGCGCGCCGGCCACCGCGTAGGGGTTGTTCACGCTGACGCCCCACCGGTACGAGTTGTAACGGAAGTTGCCGTACGGCCCGTAAAAGTTCAGCGAGGTGCTGGTCTGGTAGCGGTACTGCGGTAGGTAGAAGAACGGGTTGTGCGACGGCACGATGTTGGGCACGTACGGCCCGCCGAGCTGGAACTGTGCCGGGGCCTGCGCGGGGGTCAGCAGCACGCCCGCGGTGCCGGTCATCAGCAGGGCAACGATTCGCAACATGACTCACTCCCGAACAGTGGATCGCGGTTCGGCTCCGCCACCCGCAACTAGCGGTTATTCGCTCGCCCCGGCCCGATCTTACACAGCAGTTCTCATGCCGGAGCAAAAACCGATCCCTTCGACGATCAAGAAACGCCGTTTTGGGGACTTTTTGCGCCTGGTGGCCAGAATCAACGCGCATGTCGCTGGCACTCTGGCGCGACCGCGCGCAAAATGGGCGCTTCGTCTACCTCGGAATCCCACCCATGCGCCACCTCGCCGCTCTCATTCTGCTCCTGTGCGTTTCCGTCACAGCCCGCGGCGCGGACAAGCCGCCCGTGTACCTGTGGCTCGAACCGGAGTGGTTCGAGGGCGTGAAAGGCTCCTTCGGGTACTGGACCGGTGAGGCCAAGCCGACCGGCACGTGGGGCATCGCGGGGCCGGGCATCTCCCCGGAGTGGACGCAAGGCGGCGAGAGCGAATGGAACTCGATGGGCGTACCCGCGAGCGAGACGAAAGCCACCTGCGGGCGCGAGTTCGTCGTGCCGCGGGCCGGCAAGTACAAGGTGTGGGCGCGGTTCGTCGATCACCGCAAGAAGACCGAGCCGTTCACGGTGAAGCTCACGCCAGCAGGCAAGCCGGCCATCGCGCACGAGTTCGGCACCAAGCCGACCGTACCGGAGAACGACGAGTACCAACTGTACTGGGGTTTTTCCTTCGGCTGGGCCGCGTTCGACGCGGAGTTGCCCGAAGGCAAGACGCGCATCGACGTCAGCATCGACAAGGCTGGCGAAGCGTGGCGGCAGGTCGATGCGCTTCTCATCACCGACGACGCGAAGTACGAACCCCTCGGCCGCGAGAAGCCGCCGTTCGCGTACCTGAGCGCCTTCGACCTGCACCCGAAGGTCGGCGCGGAGTGGCGCGGCAAGGGCGTGCCCGCGCCCGCGTTCGCGCGGCCGAAGGTCGGCGGGCGCGACTTCGCCATGTGGACCGCGGTGGAATTCGACGCCAAGAAATGGGAGAAACTCGACCCAAGCACCAGCAAGTACGACGTGTTCTTCCAGTTCTCCCCGCCGGCCGACCTCCGCACGCAGTTCCAGAAGGACTTCGCCGGCAAGAAGGACTTGCCCATCATCTCGTCGCCGCTGCTCGTGCCCGGCTTCTACCTCGGCACGACCCCGGATCTGTCGCCCGGTTCACCGCTGCGCGCCTGGGTGGAGAAGAGTAAGCAGCCGTTCTACATCATGACGAACTACGCCAGCGGCGCGTACACGGACAAGAACGGCCCCGCAACCTACGCGGCGCTGACCGGCCCGCTGGCGGATCAGTTCATGGGCTACGTTCACGGCGAGGCCTACGGCACCGGCGGCGTCGGGCACGCCGACGTGGTGAAGGGCGCGACCCGGCGCGACCACATCGACGCCTTCGGCAAACTGATGATGAAGCAGCAGGCCGCGGAGTGGTCGAAGATTTACAAGACGCCCGTGCCCGAATCGCACTGGGCGAAGGGCGTGTCGTGCATGTCGGTGGACAGCATCGCGCTGTCGCACCTGTACCAGCACACCGGGGCGAAGGTGGTGGGCTACGAACTGGACGCGACCAACATCCACACGCCGATGCGGATCGCGTTCGAGCGCGGGGCCGCGCGGCAGTACGGCGGGGCGTGGATCAACTACGCCAGCGGCAACTTCGGCGACGCCTGCAACTACTTCACGCAGCAGCCGGTCGTGCCGCGCGGCGCGCCGAGCTGGTTCCACAGCAAGTACGCCGTGACCGACGGCGTGAGCATCGGCTGGTATCGGAAGATGTACTACCTGAACCACCTGGGCGGCGCGAGCGCGATCTTCTGGGAACAGGGCCTCGGCAACCAGTGGATGATGCCCGGCCCCGGCAAGCACCCGATCCAGCTCTCGCCGTTCGGGCGCGCGACTGAGGACTTCCTGGCGTTCGCCGAGCGGCTACCGGATCGCGGCGAACCGCTCGCCCCGGTCGGCATCCTCCTGAGCCACGGCCACGGTTACGAGCGCGTCAACAACGCCTGCAAGATGCTGAACGTGTTCCCCGAAAACGTCTACGACCGCGAGCTGCGCGAGCTGTTCAACGTGTGCTGGCACCCGGTCGGCGTGGCCGAGGGCAAGCCGGCCGCCCCGGACGTGCAGAGTATGCCCAACGGCCGCTACGGGAACATCTTCGACATCCTCGTGGACCGGCCGGAGAAGGCCGCCGCGCTGAAGAACTACCCGGTGCTGTGGGCCGCCGGCGACGCGAATCTGGAACCGCTGGCGAAGGAACTCGACGCCTACGTGAGGGCCGGCGGCACGCTCGTCGTGAACGTCGAGGGGGCGAAAAAGTTGCCGGCGGCGCTGCTCGGCTTCAGCGCGACCGGGAAGACGGTTCGGGCGGACGAATGGACCGT
>SXHE01000425.1 GCA_005773755.1 Planctomycetia bacterium | reverse complement strand
GTTCGTTTTCCCGTCGATGGCCAGTATCGGCTTCCCGCCGAACCGGTCCGCATGGGAGGCGGAGGCCTTCGGGAACGGTTTGTCGCCGGGGTTGTACGCGAGGTTCCCCGCCGGGTGCGGCGGTTCGGCGAGCGGCAGTTTTACGTCCCCCCACACTTCGAACTCGGTCAGGCCCGACTTGCCGCCATCCGCGTGGTGCAGCACCGCCCGCACCTTCTCGGTCGCGAGGGACGGGAATCGGATCACGTTCGCCCGGCGTCCGGCCGGCTTCTCCGGGGTGCGAGTCTGTGTCGGGATCGGCTGCCACGCCTTCCCGTCCCAGTAATCCAGGTCGAACTTCGCAGGCGGAACGACGCCCTTTTCGTCGTCGAGGAAGTACAGCTTCACGGTGTGGATGGTGCGCTTCGCGCCGAACTCGATCACAACGGAGTCACTCGCATTGGGCGACCCCTCGCACGTCCAGCGGTTCGGCGGGTCGCGGTGGTACCAGTAGTTGCCGTCGATCAGCTTCGACGGCGGCGTCTTCGGGTTCGAGAACGACGCGAGCACCCGCGGGTAGTACGTCCCGTCGTTGTTCACCGCGAAGTTGACCGGCCCCTCGGCACCGCGCTCCGCGGACTTTGGCACGGCCGGTAGTTTCACCGTCAGCGGCGCGAGCTTTTCGGACACGGCGATCTCTTTTCCATTTGCGACCACGCGCAGCCCCTTCCCGAACTTGTACCGGGTGCCGTCGCGGTCCCACAGGATGCTCACGAGGTGCCCGCGGTACGGCACATTGTCGAGCGCGAAGTAGGGCCACTCCGCCGGCGCGAGCGGCTTCAGTTCGAGCGTGTCGTCGTCGCGCGGCGTCAGTCCCACCAGACCGGTGATGACGAGGTCGTTGAACGACGAGTGGAAGTAGTGCTCGCTGTGGTTGTACCCGTCGTGCCCCTCGAAGGAGCCGGTGTCCGGGTGGCACGCCTCCGCGAGGTACGGCTTCCCGTTCTTCCGGTGCGTCTTCGCGAACGTGGTGAGCAACTTCAGGTAGTCCGCCTTCGTGACCACGTCCTGCTCGTACCCCTGCAGCACGTTCGCGAGCGCCTTGAGCGTCTGACTGGTGGCGTACGGCCACGACTGCCCGCTCCACCAGCAGCACGTCTTCTTGAGCAGGAACATCGGGTCGTTCCGCTCGACGGTGGTCGGGCCGAACGGGGCCGCGAACCCGTCCTTGTCCGTCAACTTCTTCCACGCGACCTCGTAACCCTTCTTCGCGTCGGGCATCGAGAACTGCCACGGCACATAGCCGATGAGTTCGCGGCCGAACTCGCTGCCCGCGTGCCGCCCGGTCTGGTGCGTGAGCGTCAGCGCCTTGACCTTGAAGCCGTCGGCCTCCTCGTCGCGCTGGGACATGGGGAAGAAGAACTGCCGCTTCGGGTCCCACAGCTTCTTCTGGAGGTTTTCCTTCAGCCCGGCAGCCTTGGTGCGATACGCGCCGGCGGTGACCTTATCGCCGGCGAGGTCCGCGGCGCGTGCGATGGCGAGTGCGTCGGCCCACATGTATGCGTTCATCGTCGGTCGGTAGCCGGGCGCGCCGCGGAGGATGTCCTTCGTCTGGCGGCTGTTGATGTTGAATTCCATCCCGTCGTCGTGCCCGGTCTGCCAGAACAGCCCCACATCCGCGACGAAGTGCCGCTTCTCCCAACCCTCATGGTTCTTCTTCAGGTCGGGGAGCAGGTCTTTGACGAATGCGTCGTCTGGGTGAACCCGGTGGACGGCCCACACAGAATCCGAGAGCCAGGTGCTGTAGTTCCGCGGCTGCGCGCCGGGGGTGCGGAGCCAGTAGCGAGCGTAGTCGCGGGCGATCCGCGGGTCGCGGAGCCAGCGGGCTTCGTAGAGCTGGTGCCCCGCGGGACAGGAGATGGCCCCGTACGCCCCGGACCAGAACGGCCGGTCGATGAACTCGGTGAACGAGTAGCCGCTATTCGGCGAACCGTAAGTCAGGTGCTTGGTGAGCAGTTCCCAGCGGTAGTAGTAGGTCGTCTGGATGTCCGCGTCTGGGCACTCGAAGAAGGGGACGTTCGCCTTGTACCAGTCCCAATCTCTGTTGTCCCAGAACGTCTCACGGTCGAGGAGCGGTTGCGGCGCGAGCAACGGCTCCGCGGCTCCGGCCGGTGTAACGCAGATCACGCCGGCGAGCGCGGCCAGGGCGACGTGTGCGGCGGTGACGCGACGTGTCATCGGTCTACTTCCCTTGTGTGATGGGCTTGTCGAGCAGAAACTTCCACTCCCACTCAACGGCCTCGGCTTTCGCGTCCTTCTTGATGTGGTAGGCGAGTCGCATCCGCTTCTCGGTGATCTCGACCACGAAGAAGCCCTTCTCCGTCTGCCCGGTGTTGACGCAGTCGAGCGGTTTGTCCTCGCCCTCCGGCTTCCACTTCTTCAGCCCCGTGCCGCTGTGCCCGTAGAAGTACGCGATCACGTTGTACGGCTTCACCGCCTTGTAGAACTCGGCCCAGTCCTCCGGGTGCCACCAGTCCGTATCGACCCCACAGTGCGACATGATGACGACCGGTCGGCCGCTATCGCCGACGGCCGCCTTGAGGTCGTCCTTCACGAACGCGAGTGCCCCCTGCGGGTCGTGCCACGGCATCGAGTAGCGGACCTTCGCGTGTTGCTTGTCGGCCGGGTACAGGTTGGTGTGGACGAAATGCACCTTGTTCCAGTCCCACGAGTAGTGCAGGCCGTTCTCGGCGACGGTCCCGATGCGCCCGGCCTTCTTGCGCTCCGCGTTCCGAGCCTTGAGCTGAGCCTGCGTGCTGAACCCGAACTTCTCCTTGCCGATGGGCGGACCGTCGTGGTTGCCCCACCCCTCGTACACCGGGTACTTGAGCAGCCCGTCGGTGCCGTTGGACCCGAACTGCTTCTCGAAGTGCCGCCACTGGTCCGCGCTCTCGCCCTTCCGGTCGCCGTCGTCGATCAGGTCGCCCAGCACCAGCACCCCCGCGCGGCTTGTCGATCTTCCCGCCGCCCAACTTCTCCGGCCACGCGGTTCCCGGCAGCGCGTTCATGCGCTCGATGGTCGCTTTGTTCCGGTCGTTCCGGTCCACGTTGCGGAACGACGCGTAGTGCGAGTCGGAGGTCACGAAGAACGTGACGCTCTCCTCGACCGCGGGTGCCGCCGACACCGGACTCGCGAGACCGAGCGTCAAACTGCCAAGCAAAAGAGCAAGGGGCGCGATTCGGTATCGTTTCATGTGTGCCTCGGGTTTGTTATTTCTTCGCCGCGGGAATCGGGGCGGTCCACGTCTGCGGGGTCCACGTCCCGGTTTCCCACGCGTCGGCGGTCTGGTACTCGCGCACGACCACCTCGCCGGCGCGGACCTCGAAGTAGAAGAACGCCTGCTGCTTGCCCGCGAAGTGGCTGCTGTTGTCCACGTTGAACGCCGGCACGCCGTCCTTCGCGGCCTTGTTCGTGCCGTCCCACCGGTACACGTTCCGGGCGTGCGTGTGCCCGTACAGGATGGCCGCGACGTTGTACCCCTTGAGCGCGTCGTAGTACCCCTTCACATCGGCCGGATCCCACTCCATCCCTTCGGCCTTCTTGTCCTCGACCGGGAGCGGCTGCGCGTACCGGAGCATGTCCACGTGCTGCGTGATGACGACCGGCTTACCGGACGTGCCGACCTTCTCCTTGAGGTCGCTCACGAGGAACTCCAGACTGCCGAGCGGGCCGTACCGGCGCTTGCGCGTCACGTCCGCCACCTGCCCGACGACGATGCCGAGGTTGATGAAGTGGACCCCGCCCCAGTCCCACGAGTAATGAACGCCGTTCTTGGAAGCATTCGTTACGCCGGGCCGCGTTTTGTTCCGCTCGATGATTTTCTTCACCGCGAGACCGTCGCCGCGCGGGCTGTCGTGGTTCCCATGCACCTCGTACACCGGCACCTTGAGTTTGCCGTCCTTGCCGGTCAGCCCGTAGGCGTCAGCGAACGCGGCCCACTCGGTCTCCTGCATCTTCACGTTCGCCTTGTCGCCGGTGTCGATGCAGTCACCCGCGTGGATCACGCCGCGCGGGGCCAGCACCGTGCCGCCGCCCGCGGCCCGCGGAATGTCAGTGCCGGGCAATTTGTTCAACAGGTCGATGAGGCGCCCGGTGACGAGCTTGGAGCGCTCGTCGAGTTTGGCGGTGTCCTCCTTGTTGGCGAGGAAATGGGTGTCGCCGACGAGGAAGAACGCGACCGGCTCGTCCTTCGGCTTCGGCTCGTCGGCGCGGAGCCACGCGGGGAGCGACGTGCCGGCCGCGGCGGTCGCGACGAACTGACGGCGGGTGAGGCTGAGAGACATCGGAACTCCTCGGGCGGTGGGGTTACTTCTGCGGTTTGGTGATGCGGATCTCGTCGATGGCCTTGCCGTTGTTGTCGATCGCGCGGAGCTTGAACGTCTCGGCGGTCAGATCCAGAACCACGAACGAGTACCGATCGACCACCATCTTCGCGGTGTAGTCTGCGTAGTTGTCGCCGTGTTCCTTCTTGAGTGTGACCGCGGTCTTCTCCAACCCGGGACCGTAGAGCGAGGCCCCGCCGCCGCCCGCAACGATGTGGATGATGCCATTGGGGCGCGTGTTCTTCTCGCCGTCGAAGACCCGGTCGAGGGTGAACTCCCCGTCCACGCGCCCCTTCTTGTCCCGCTTGGGCGACGCGGGCGCGAACTCCAGCGGCACCGTCCGCTGGTAGTTGTGGACGTGCCCGCCGAACACCACATCGACGCCGCATGCCTCGAAGAGCGGTTGCCACAGCCGCACCGACTGCTCCGTGTAGTGCTGGTGGGAACTGGAGAACGCCGGGTTGTGGTAGCACACCAGCTTCCACCGCGCGGTGCTCCCCTTCAAATCCTGCTCGACCCACTGGCGTAACTTCGGCTGATCCACGTTGCCCGACTGGTTGCTGTTCAGCACGACGATGTGCGCCGGACCGTAGTCGAACGAGTACGCGTCGAGGAACGGGTAGCTGTCGGGAGTGGCGGCGCGGAACTTGGCGACTGCGGCCTTGTCCGAACCGATCGCCGTGGCCCACGGACCGGCACCGGGGCCGTTCTGCGGCGGGTGGAAGAAATAGTACGCGCCGAGCGCGTCCGGGACCGTTGCGAACTTGGCCGCGACGTCGTGGTTACCGAGTACCGGGTAGACCGGGACCGACGCCATCAGCGGCGCGCCCGTCTTCGGCCCGGCCGCGTCCACGTCGTTGTACGTCTTCCAGAAGAAGTGCATGTACTGGTTCACACGCCCGGCCGGGTATACGATGTCGCCGAGGGCGACCAGGAACTCCGGTTTTTCTTCGCCGATCCGATACGCGATCCCCTTCTGTGCGTCCTTACCGTTGGCGAGGTCACCGACAAGGGCGAACCGCACCGGCTTGTCGGCCGTCGCGCGGGTATGGAAAGTGGCCTCGCGCACCACCACGTCGCCGAGTTTGACGCGATAGCGCACTTCCGCGTTGAAAGGCAGGT
>SXHE01000044.1 GCA_005773755.1 Planctomycetia bacterium | reverse complement strand
CGACCGCGTGCCCCGGCGCGGGCGTCGGCAACCACCGGCAGGCGTACATGACTACCTTCTTCGGGAAGAACCCGAACACGCGCACCGCGTTCCCGCTGCACATGCTCGACAGCCACGCCGGGACGCACCTCGTCCCGCCCGCGTACGCGCTGCCGCCCGCGAAGTTCGACCCGCGCGAGTACGCCCCGGACGTGCAGAAGTGGCTGGAGGAGTACGAGCAGGCCCATGGCGCGCGCGGCACGAGCGCCGTCACCACCGAAAAGGTGCCGCTCGCCCAAACCTGCGGAACGGCGCGCGTGATCGACGTAAAGCACCTGCTGGGGACCGTGCCGAAGGATCGCTGGCCCGCCTCGCCGGAAATCGGCAAGGCCGACGTTCAGGCGTTCGAGAAGAAGCACGGCCCGCTCGCGGCCGGCGACATCGTCGTGTTCCGCACCGACTGGAGCGACGAGTATTACAAGCCCCTGCCTAAGGGCGCGGCCTGCTGGGACGACCCGCTGAACGGTAAGAAGGAAGGCTGGCCGGCACCGGGGCCGGAAGCGATCGAGTACCTGGCGAGCAAGGGCGTGCGCTGCATCGCCACGGACGCCCCGACACTGGGCGGTGTCGATCCGAAGCGCGGCCTCTTCACCTACTGGCTGCTGGGCACGAAGGGGATGGTCGGCGTCGAGTTCCTGACCAACCTCGGCCAACTGCCGCAGCGCGCCCACTTCCTGTTCGCCGCGGGGAAGATTCGCGACTGCCACGGCGGACCGGGCCGCGCCATCGCCCTGTACTGACCGGTCGCGCGTCAAACCACCGGCGGGCTGACGCCGCGCCGCTCGCTCAATTAGGAGAAACCCATGTTCCGGTTCGTTCTCGCGATTGTTGCCGGGTCGCTCGCCGCGGGTCCGCTGTCCGCGCAGGACGCGGACGCGCTCGCCGGCAAGCGGGTCGTGTTCCTGGGCGACAGCATCACGCAGGCCGGCGGGTACGTAGGGTTCACGACGTACTACCTGGAGAAGCTGCACCCGCAGAAGAACTTCGACGTCGTCGGCCTGGGGCTGGCGAGCGAGACACTGTCCGGCCTCAGTGAAGACGGGCACGCCGGCGGCAAGTTCCCGCGCCCGTGCCTGTTCGAGCGCCTCGGCCGCGTGCTGGAGAAGGCCAAGCCCGAAGTCGTGTTCGCCTGCTATGGGATGAACGACGGCATCTACCTGCCGCTCGACAAGGACCGCACCGCGGCGTTCCAGAAGGGCGTGACGAAGCTGATCGAGCAGTGCAAAGAGGCCGGTGTGAAGCAGATCTTCCTGGTCACGCCGCCGATCTACGACTTCAGCCCGAAGAAGGGCGAGTTCAACTACGACGACGTGCTGACCGCGTACGCCAAGTGGGAAACGGAGCTGAAGGTTCCCGGCGTGACCGTGATCGACCTGCACACCGCCATGCGGAAGGCGCGCGACGCGCGGCGGACGCCGTTCTCCGGCGACAAGGTCCACCCCGGCGACGACGGCCAACTGCTGATCGCCCGCACGGTCCTCGCCGCGCTCGGCGTGAAACTGCCCGATGAGAGCCTCGCGACGATCAAGGCCGACCCGCTGTTCAAGCTCGTGGAGCAGAAGCGTGGGCTGCGGTCGGGGGCGTGGATGAAGCACGTCGGGTACACCCGCGAGAGGACCGTGAAGCCCGAACCGCTCGGCACCGCGGAGGCGGACGCGGCGAAGGTTCAGGAGAAGATCGACGCCCTCCGGCGCAAGAAGTGACGGCCCGACTCTTCCGAACCCGGCCCCACCCGGGGCCGCGCCCCGGCGACAGACAGAACGCGACCCGACCCGAACGACCAGGAGAACTCACTAATGATCCGCACTCCCGCGAACTGCTCCGTGCTCGTCGGCCTGCTGCTCGTCGCGAGTGCCGGCGACGCGCGCGCACAGAAGGGGCCGTACGACACGTTCCCGCCGGCCGACGCGCCCTACTACCGCGTGCGGTACGCGCCCTCGGACAAGGCCGGCGAGCTGAAGTACGGCGTCAACTACACGGTCTGGGTGCCGCCCGGCGTGAAGGCCCTGCGCGGCGTCATCGTCCACCAGCACGGCTGCGGCGAAGGGTCGTGCAAGTCCGGCCTCACCGGGGCGTTCGACCTGCACTGGCAGGCGCTGGCGAAGAAGCACGATTGCGCGCTGCTGTCGCCGGCCTACGAGCAGCCGGACAAGGCCGATTGCCAGATGTGGTGCGACCCGCGCAACGGCTCCGACGCCGCGTTCCGCAAGGCGCTCGCCGACCTCGGCGCGAAGTGCGGCCACCCCGAACTGCCGAAGGTGCCGTGGGCCTTGTGGGGGCACAGCGGTGGCGGGCACTGGGCCGGCGGCATGGTGATGCTGCACCCGGAGCGGATCGCCGGCGCGTGGCTGCGGTCCGGCGTGCCGCTGCTCGCGGACGACCCGGCGCGGAAGGGCATCAAGGCCCACAAGCTGCCGGAGGCGGCGCTCAAGGTGCCCATCATGTGTAACCTGGGCACGAAGGAGGGCGTGACGGAGAAGGGGAAGCAGTTCGCCGGCGTGTGGCCCGCGAACGAGGTGTTCTTCAACGAGGTCCGCGGCAAGGGCGGGCTGGTGGGCGTGGCGGTCGATCCGCTATCGAGCCACGACTGCGGCAACCAGCGCTACCTCGCGATCCCGTGGCTCGACGCCTGTCTGAGCGCGCGGCTGGCGAAGTCCGGCGACCCGCTCAAGGCGATGCCGACAGACGGCGCGTTCCTCGCGCTGCCGCTCGGCGGGCTTCCCGCGGCCGCGGCGAAGTTTACCGGCGACCCGCTCAAGGCCGCGTGGCTCCCCAACGAGACCATCACGAAGGCGTGGATGGAGTACATCAAGGACACGAAGGTGAGCGACACGACCGCGCCGCCCGCCCCGACGAACGTGCGGGTGCAGGGCAACAAGCTGACCTGGGACGCGGAAGCCGACCTCGAAAGCGGGCTGGCGAGTTTCGTCATCGAGCGCGACGGGCAGGTGATCGCGACCCTACCGGAGCAGGGGCGGAACCCGTTCGGCCGCCCGCTGTTCCAGAACTTGCAGTACAGCGACACGCCCTCGCAGCCGCTGGTGCCGATGACGTTCACCGACACGAAGGCCGAACCGAGCAAGGCACACACCTATCGCGTGATCGCCGTGAACACAGTCGGCCTGAAGTCGAAGCCGAGCGCGGACGCGCCGCCCAAGCCGTAGCAGGCTGATTATTAAGAATGGCCCGCAGATGGCGCAGAGCAGACGCGGATGAAATCGGATCAGAAGAAGGCATTTTTGACAGGATCGACAGGATGAAAACAGGATGCGGAGTGAAGTCAGCTCCGCCTCTCCCATCTCTGTTCATCCTGTTCATCCTGTCAAACTCTTCTGCCTTTCTGCCTTCTTCTGATCCGATTTCATCTGCGTCTGCTCTGCGCGATCTGCGGGCCATACTCCTCCTGACTGACCTCAACCGAGCCGACTCGATGTCCGACGCTGACGCACTGCTGAACGCGATCGCGGCGCACCCCGACGAGGACACGCCGCGGCTCATGTACGCCGACTGGCTCGACGAGCACGGTCAACCGGACCGCGCCGAGTTCATCCGCGTGCAAATCGAGATCGCGCGGAAGGAACACCTGCCGCGCGCCGAACTGAACCGCTACGTCCCCCTCTACGAGCGCAACCAGGAGCTGATCGACAACCACCGCGCCGAACTGCTCGGCCCGCTCGCCGCGCTGCCGACCGACGCACGGATCGAGTACCGTCGCGGGTTCGTGGCCGAAGTGACGATGTCTTGGGGCTCGGCGTTCGACGCTAACGAAGCGGACCCCAACTTCTACACGAAGCACTTTCTGTCGCACAGTATTCCCGTTCTTCGGCTTGTGCTGACCGTTTCTATCGACGAGGCGCGCCGGTTCCTCACTCACCACAGAAAAGGTGTGTTAAGTGGCGAAGAGTATTGTGTGACTGGACTCCACACATCTTCTGTGGACAGGGGACACTTCCCGCCGACGGACATCGAGTGGTGGATGAGCACCAACAGTTCGGGGTGGGCACAACAACTCCCTCGTCTGGAGGAACTGTTCATCCCCGAAGGTCGGCTCGGCGATGCGAATGCGGCAGACTTACTTCACTCTCGAGCGTTCCCCGTTCTGACCGAATTGGACCTGTCGCACAACGACCTCACCGACGCCGCGGTGGAATCGCTCCTCGACTCCGGCCTGCCGCGGCAGTTGAAGCGCCTGATCCTGGGCGGGAACAGCATCACCGACGCCGGGGCGCTGGCGCTCGCAGAGCGGTGGCCCACCGGGGCCGGCGACCGGCTCGAACACCTGAACCTGCGGTTCACGCAGATCGGGCAGGTCGGGCAAGCGGCGCTACTGCGTCGCTTCGGCGGGCGGATCGATCTGTTCTGACCGCGGGGCCGGTGGCTCCTTCGCCCCAATTCCGTACCCTGTCAGGCGTAGGGTTTCGCACCACTGACGACGCACCACCCACGATGACGCACCCGTCCGGCACCGACGGCAGCCCGCCCGCGCTCGGGCACTTGCTCCCGAACGGCACCCCACCCACCGACGCCCCGGACGCCTTCCGCGCCGCGGTCGGCGACCTGCGCGCGCCGGTCGTCGTCGTCGAGGACCGGGGCCAGTTTGCCATCGCGAAGGGCGAGTTCGTCGCCCTGGGCACCGCCGCCACGAAGGAGAGCAAACCGGTCGTAGCATACCTGCCGCCGCTACCCGCGAACCGTCTGGGCGACCCGGCGTTCATGCAGGAACACGGCACCCGCTTCGCCTACATGACCGGCGCGATGGCGAACGGCATCGCGTCCGTCGAGATCGTCGAGGCGATGAGCAAGGCCGGGATGCTCGGCAGCTTCGGCGCGGCGGGCCTGTCGCTCGAACGCATCGGCGCGGCCGTTGATCGCCTCAAGTCGAACCTTGCCGATGCGCCATACTGCGTGAACCTGATCCACAGCCCCGGCGAGCAAGCCCACGAGATGGCGACCGCCGAGTTGCTTCTCAAGAAGTCTGTGTCGCTGGTCGAAGCGAGCGCGTACCTCGACCTGTCGCCGGCCATCGTCCGCTACCGCGTCGCGGGTTTGAAGGGCGGCGTCGCGGGGCTGGTCGTACCGCTGAACCGCGTAATCGCGAAGGTGTCGCGCGTCGAGGTCGCGACCAAGTTCCTCAGCCCGCCGCCGGAGCGCATCCTGAAAGAGCTGGTCGCGGCCGGGCACATCACGCCGCAACAGGCGACGATGGCCGCGCGGCTCCCGGTCGCGGACGACGTGACCGTGGAGGCCGACAGCGGCGGGCACACCGACAACCGCCCCGCGAGCACGCTCCTGCCCACGATCCTGGCCCTGCGCGACCGGTTGCAGGCGCAGTACAGGTACGGCACGCCGCCGCGCGTCGGGCTGGCCGGCGGCATCGCGACCCCGGCGAGCGTGGCCGGCGCGTTCGCCATGGGCGCGGCCTACGTCGTGACCGGGAGCGTGAACCAGGCGTGCGTCGAGTCCGGCAGCTCCGACGGCGTGCGTAAAATGCTGGCGGAGGCCGGGCAGCCCGACGTGACGATGGCCCCGGCCGCGGACATGTTCGAGATGGGCGTGAAGGTGCAGGTGCTCAAGCGCGGCACCATGTTCGCCATGCGCGCCCAGAAGCTGTACGACCTGTACAAGGCGCACACCAGTTGGGAAGCGATCCCGGCGGCCGAGCGCGTCCAGGTTGAGAAGACCCAGTTCCGCATGACCTTCGAGGAGGTGTGGAACCTGACGCGCGAGTTCTGGGGCCGGCGCGAACCGACCCAGCTCGCGCGGGCCGAGGCGGACCCGCGGCACAAGATGGCGCTCGCGTTCCGCTGGTATCTGGGCCTGTCGAGCCGCTGGGCGAACACCGGCGAAGCCGGGCGGCAGCTCGACTATCAGGTGTGGTGCGGCCCGGCGATGGGCGCGTTCAACGAGTGGGCGAAGGGTTCGCACCTGGAACAACCAGCGAACCGAACCGTCGTCGGGGTCGCTCTGAACCTGCTGTACGGAGCGTGCGTCGCGACCCGGCGCGCGGCCCTGCGGCAGCAGGGCGTGAACCTGCCCGACGAGTGCTTCCCCCTCGCCCCGTTGACAACGGAAGACGCCGCGACGCGGCTGGCGTGACTTCTGCAGGCGGGGTCATTGACCCCGGTGCTGAACGGCGCGCGTAGCTCCGGCCTCACTGAGGCCGGCTACGAAATACTTGCTGGACCGCCCGCGACACACGAAAACGGTGCGATGCAGACTCCCGAATCCAACTCTCCTCTGGCGATCATCGGCATCGGGTGCCTGTTCCCGAAGGCGGCCGGGCCGGGGTTCTTCTGGGCCAACGTCAAGCACGGGGCCGACGGCATCACCGAGGTGCCGGCCACGCACTGGAACCCGGACGACTACTTCGACCCGGACCCGAAGAAGCCGGACATGACCTACGCCCGCCGCGGCGGGTTCCTGTCCGCGGTCGAGTTCAACCCGCTCGAGTTCGGCATCGCCCCGCGCGACATCGAGGCCACCGACACCACACAATTGCTGGGGTTGGTCGCGGCGAAGCAGGCGCTCGTGGATTCAGGGATCGCCCTTGCGAGCGCGAGCAAAGAACAGGGGGCTACCGCCCCCCGCTCGTCGAAGACGGTCGACCGCGACCGCGTCTCGGTCATCCTCGGTGTGACCGGCACTCTGGAACTCGTGATCCCGCTCGGCGCGCGGCTGGGGCACCCCAAGTGGAAGCGGGCGATGCGCGACGCCGGCATCCCCGACGACCTCGCGGACGACGCCGCGGCCCGTATCGCCGAGAGCTACGTCCCGTGGCAGGAGAACAGCTTCCCCGGCCTGCTGGGGAACGTGGTCGCGGGGCGCATCGCCAACAAGCTCGACCTGGGCGGCACCAACTGCGTTGTCGACGCCGCGTGCGCCAGTTCGTTGAGCGCGGTCCACCTCGCGGCGCTCGAACTGCAAGCCGGGCGGTGTGACGTGGCCGTCACCGGCGGGTGCGACACGTTCAACGACATCTTCATGTACATGTGCTTCAGCAAAACCCCGGCGCTGTCGCCGACGGGCGACGCGAAGCCGTTCGACGCCGACGGCGACGGCACCATTCTGGGTGAAGGCCTGGGGATGGTGGTGCTCAAGCGGCTCGCGGACGCCGAGCGCGACGGCGACACGGTCTACGCCGTGTTGAAGGGCGTCGGCTCCAGCAGCGACGGCAAAGGCAAGGCGATCTACGAGCCGAGCAGTGCCGGACAGAAGAAGGCGCTACTCGCGGCGTACCGCGCCGCCGGCGTCACGCCGGACACCATCGAACTGGTCGAGGCACACGGCACGGGCACAAAGGTCGGTGACACGGTCGAAGTGACGGCCTTGAAAGAGGTTTATACTTCCGTTAGCCGCGAGTCGCAGGCGAGCGCAAAGGCCAAGCCGTGGTGCGCGGTCGGGTCGGTGAAGTCGCAGATCGGTCACACGAAGGCCGCGGCCGGGGCCGCGTCGCTCATCAAGGCGGCGCTGGCGCTTTACAACAAGGTGCTGCCGCCGACGATCAAGGTGAAGCAACCGGTCGAGCCGCTCCGCGCGGCGGATTCCCCCTTTTATGTGAACACCGAGATGCGGCCGTGGCTGTCGCGCCGCGAGCACCCGCGCCGCGCCGCGCTCTCGGCGTTCGGGTTCGGCGGCAGCAACTTCCACGCGGTCCTTGAAGAGCACCGGCCGGAGAAGGCCGCACCGGACTGGGACGGCTCGGTCGAAATCGTGGCCCTCTGCGCCGACACGCCGCAGGCGCTCGCGGCCGAACTGGTGAAGCTCCCGACCGAGTGGAGCGCCTTCGCGCTCGCGGCGGAAGCCTCGCGGCTGGCGTTCAAGGCGACCGCGGCGTGCCGGCTGTGTTTCGCCGCGCACCGTACCCACACCGACCTGCCAAAGTTGTTGGAGAGCGCGAAGAACCGGCTCGGTGCGGAGCCAGAGGCGCAAGGCTGGCACACGCCCGACGGGGTGAGCTACGGCCGCGGCCCGGCCGCCGGCAAGCTCGCGGTACTGTTCCCCGGTCAGGGGTCGCAGTACGTCGGCATGTTGCGCGAACTCGCGTGCCTGTTCCCCGAAGCGCTCGACGCGCTCGCGCTGGCGAACGAGGCCGTCGCGGAGATGGCCCAGGACGACACCGACTCGCGCCGGCTCTCGGACCGCATCTACCCGCCCACCACCTTCGACAGCGACCGCAAGAAGGAGTACGACCGCGACCTGCGCGACACCCGCACCGCGCAGCCGGCCCTCGGCGCGGTCAGTTTCGGGGCGTGGCGCGTGCTCTCGGACCGCTTCGGACTGAAGGCCGACGCCTTCGCCGGGCACAGTTACGGTGAACTGGTCGCGCTGGCCGCGGCCGGGCGCATGACGGACCGCGACCTGTTCACCATGTCGCGGGTGCGCGGGCAACTGATGGCCGAACAGCGCACCGGTGATCCCGGCGCGATGCTGGCCGCGTTCGCCGGCCCCGACGAGATCGAGCAGGCGCTCGCGCGCGAGAAACTTCGAGTTGTTGTCGCGAACCGGAACGCCCCGAAGCAGACCGTGCTGTCCGGGCCGACGCCGCACATCGAGCGGGCCGCGCGGCTGCTCTCCGACGCCGGGCTGAAGGCCACGCGCCTGCCGGTCGCGGCGGCGTTCCACTCGGTACTGGTGGCCGACGCCGCGGTCCCGTTCCGCGCCGCACTCGACAGCGTTGCGCTCAACGGCGAAAGTGCCACGGTGTACGCGAACACCACCGCCGCCGCGTACCCGCCGGGCGCGGGCGCGGCCAAAGACCTGCTGGCGAACCAGCTCGCGAAACCGGTCGCGTTCGTCGAGCAGGTGCGGGCGATGGCCGCGGCCGGCGCGCGCACGTTCGTCGAGGTCGGGCCGGGGAGCGTGCTGACCAGACTGGTTGAAGCGATTCTGACGGACGCGCCGGTGGCGGGGAGTGCGGCCTTTGCGGTGGACGCGACTGGGGGCAAGCGGTCGGGTGTGCTAGATTTGGGGAACGCACTGGCGCGGCTCGCGGCCCGCGGGCACGCGGTCGCGCTGGGGGAATGGGAGCGCGACGGCCGGTGCCGCCCGCCGGTGCCGCCGACCGGCAAACGCCCGGCGACGGTCAGCGTGTGCGGGGCGAACTCCGTGACCCCGCGCCCCGCGCGCCCGCCCCGCTCCCCGCTCCAACTCGCGGCCGGCAACGGGAAGCCGCCCGCGCTTCTCGCACGGCCGAAAGGGTTCGTGATGTCCGATTCGAGTACCGCCCCGGTTGACGCGAACGCGCTCGCTCAGGCGCTGGCGATGACCCAGCAGAGCCTCGCCGCGCTCCAGCGGATGCAGGAGCAAACGGCCGCGCTGCACAAGCAGTTCCTCGACTCGCAAGAGTCCGCGCAGCGCACGCTCCAGACGCTCGTCGATCAGCAACAGTCGCTATTACTGTCCGGCTTCGGCGCGGGCACCGCGCTGCCGACCTACGCGGCCCCCGCGCCGGTCGTCGCGCCGGCCCCGGTGTACCTCCCACCGCCGCCTCCGG
>SXHE01000003.1 GCA_005773755.1 Planctomycetia bacterium | reverse complement strand
GCCGGGCACGCGGCCCTTCGTGTCGAGTTCGCGCAGCAGCATCAGGTCTTCGAAGTCGTCGGACGCTTCCAGGTGCTTCCGCGCCCGGTGGCCGAGCGTACCGGCTTTGTATTCCAGCGCGAGCATGTGGTGTTCGATCAACCACGCCGTGCGCGGGGTAATGAGACCGTCGAGCGCCTGAAGCCCTGCCCCGACGTGGTCGTATGGGTCGATCCCTTTGCCGATGTCGTGCAACAGGGCCGCTTGCAAGAACTCTTCGTCGTATGGCCGGGCGTCGCGGGCCAGCTCGAACACTTGCAGCAGGTGGAACAGTACGTCGCCCTCGGGGTGGTGCTTCGGGCTTTGCTTCACGTTCTCCAGCGGCATCAGCAACATGCGGAACAGTTGGTACGGGTCCGCGGCCTCTTCCTGCTCCGCGATGGCGTCGTCGATGCTCACTTCCGGGTGCTGGTCGGCGATCAGTTCCTCCAACTCGCGCGTGCTGGCCCGCTCGATGGCCTTCCCGGTGATTGAGGACTTGAAGACGTAGTGCGCCTTGTCTTCGGGGTACACGGTCAGCTCGAAGTTGAACACGTCGAAGACGTGGACGTGGGTGAACACGCGGCTCTCGCCGTGCTTCACGATCTGCTTGCGCTCCACGTCGTACTGTAAGCCCTCTTCTTCGAGCGCCGCGGTCACGGGTTCGACGTGATCGCTGAACAGGTGCAGGTCGATGTCCGAGCCTTTGCGGGTGTGGCCGGTCATCACGCTGCCGATGAGCCGGGGGCGGAACTTGCAGAGCACGCGCATTAGCCGCAGGGCGTGCAGCCGCATGTCGCGGAGGTTTGCGGTGCGGGACTCGCCCTCGTGGATGCGGGCGAAGGTCTGAATCTGGTCGCGAATCTCCGCGTTGGTCGGGAGATCGCTCGGTTTGACGGTACCGCGACAGAGTCGCTTCGCGGCCTTGCGCTTGGCGGTGAAGTACTCGCTTTCGACCCGGTCGTACATGAGCCGGGCGGCCTCGAACGCGATGGCGTGACGCAACTTGGCGTCGGACATGCTTTTCGTGCGACGGTGATTTTTATCGAGCCTATCCAGTGCCGTCGCGAGGCTCGATGTAATGAGGATACACGAGGCAGATGGGTTCGGGAAGCGAGATGCTGACTGCGGCCGTTTGTATCGAGTTCGCGAAGTATCATCAGGTCTTCAAAGTCGTCGGACGCTTGCCTCCTGTTTGGGTTCACGCACTCCGGGTTCTTCGGCGTCGCCATCGCAGGACAAAGAAGAGCAACACACCCAACAGCAACACCCCCAACAACACCAACAACCAACGCGGAGCCCACACGAAGACAAAGTACGGAGCCACGACGAAGACAAAGAGCCGCACAACCACAATACCGAGGAGAGCCAATAGCCCTTCGCCGCAACTTCGGAACCACTGGACAACCACAGCCCAGTCACTGCGAGTATCAGGTTCGGGATCGTCCACGGTTGCCTCCTCTTGGGTTCACTCTACGAAAAAACACCGCACGGATTCCGTGCGGTGTTCTCGTTGCTGGTCTCGCTCATTCACTCAAATATTCCAGACACTTCTCCAGTGTGGCAGACGAGCCGAGAGCGTTCAGCCGAGCAACCAGTTTCAGAATCGCGGCGGGTTCGCGAAGGGAGAAATGGAAGCCGCGAGCGGCTTCGCAACTCGACCCGGCTATAATGCGAAGAATCCCCGATTTGGGGCGCAAGTCGCTCAAAGTCAGACGTTTCAGCGGTGAACCCGGCCGGATCGACCGGGACATGAGGGCTACGAACATGACCCGGTCGACCGCCAGCAACCCGTCCGCTCAGCCGACCATCGAAAGCTTGATGGTGCGCTTCCTCGCCAACCGCTCAGACGCCGCGACTGCGGCAGTCGAGACGGGCGAGAGCGAGGTGGAGCCGCACGAAGTCGCTGCCGGGTTCCGGGTGGATCCGCGGGCGGCATGGCTCGACGCAACCGCACAACTCACCACGGGGGGGAACGCCCCTCCGCCCGCGGCCCAGCTCCCGACCGAATGGGCCACGCTGGTCGCACAACCGGCCGCCGCGTTCGCGGTCCCGATGGCCGCGGGGCACTTCCCGCAGCGCGTCAAAGACCTACAACCGCTGCTGGCGAAGTTCGACCCGGCCGAACTGCGGCCGTCCGGCACGCAAGAGCCGACGCCCAGTTTCGCCGGCCTGCGATGCTGGATCGCGAAGAACGGATCGAGCAACCCGGCCGTTGCCGCCGGCATAGCCCGCACGCTCGGCGACTTCGACACCGCAGACGCACTCCTGAGCGCCATCGGAACCGCCAACGACCGGGCCGCGACACTGTGGGCACGCGGGCGGTGTGCTGACGCCCTGGCCGCGTGGGACACGGCGACCGAAACGCCCGCAGTGCTGTTCAACCGCGGCATGGCCCGGCTGTTCCTCGGCCAACTCGCGGACGCGAAGCCCGCGCTCCAGAAGGCCATTGACGCGATCCCCGAAACGAGCGGATGGAGCGCGCTGGCGAAGCTGTACCTCGCGGTGGCCGAGATTCACGGGTAACGAACCCACCCAGCGAGCCGCGACCGCGAGGGAGCGGGCCAATTACCTCTGGCGAAGGTGATTGTCCCTCTCCCTCGCGGTCGCGGCTC
>SXHE01000043.1 GCA_005773755.1 Planctomycetia bacterium | reverse complement strand
GGCGGCGATCGACCCGGCCAGTTGCTCGCGCTCGTCGCTCGTCAGGGTGACGCGGTACTTCTTCATGGCGGACTCCTTCGGGTCCGCACATCAGAACCGCCATAAGATCACCCCGCAACACAAAACGGTTGAGCTACTAGTGGCCTCGGCCCAGACGAGCGGCACGCAGGTGAATTGCAACGCGGTTCGCTACTCCGCTGCTACACTGGTGTCTACTTCAACCCCGCTTTCGGATAGCCTCTGACTCCGGTGCGCGGGCCCGCTTCCAGTGGTCGAGGAGGAGGCGACGGGAGCGGCAGTGACGGTCCCCGAACGGAAAGCCCCGGCACCTGAACAGGTTCGGAACTCGATGACTCTCGACCGGCGGCAGTTCGACAGTCGAGTGAAACTGTAGTCGGGAGGTGATGCGGGTATGATGCCAACACCCGATCGCGCTCCTATGGAGAGGATGCCGCTGTGGAACTGACAGACGGTGGAAGAGCACGACGACCGGCTCACGACGATCTGGACGGACGTCGGCCTGCGTCAGTCTTCAGTGCGGGCAGATTTGCAGGCGGAGCGAGCGGAAGAGGGATCACTGTTGCTTTTTCTTTCTCCTCCGCTTCCGACGCGCCGGCTTCGGGGGATGGCGTCTTCGCCGACCAGCCCGACGAGCTTCAACAGTTCGTCGATGATGGGCCGGTATCCACGGCTTCGAAGCCGTGGCCGCATTGAAGCCGAGTGGCCGGCGGCGGGCAGTGTCGCCACGTCCGCACATATCGTAAGCGTCCGGTGACGCGACTGATCGCCGGTGAGCGCTTTCGAGTTGCTCACCGGTGCCTCGCGGTTACACTCGGCTGAATGTCCGATGCGACTCGCCTCCTCGAAGCCGCTACGGCCGGTGATCGCCGGGCCGCGGCCGACCTCTTGCCACTCGTGTACGACGAGTTGCGGCGGCTCGCGTCCGCACGGATGGCGGCCGAATCCCCCGGCCACACGCTCGACGCTACCGCGCTGGTTCACGAGGCGTACTTGCGTCTGCTCGGGGATCAGCAGTTCGACGGCCGCGGGCACTTCTTCGCGGCCGCCGCGGAGGCCATGCGCCGCATCCTCGTCGAATCGGCCCGACGGCGAGCCACCACGAAACGGGGGGCGATCGGGTCCGGGTTCCGTTCCCCGAAGACCTGGTCGCCGGTGGCCAAGACTCGGACGTCCTCGGTGTTCACGAGGTGGTCGATCAACTGGCGGCCCACGACCCACGGGCCGCGGAACTCGTCAAACTCCACGTCTTCGCGGGGCTCTCGCTGGAACGTGCGGCCGAGGTGCTCGGCATCTCCGAGCGGGTCGCGTACCGGGACTGGGCGTTCGCCCGAGCCTGGATGTTCCGCCACCTGGGCGGGAACTGAAAACAATCCCGAACATGCGCGGCAGTCGCCGGCCGGGGCTCGCGCATGACGGGGTAGACCCCAACCGGAGAGTCCCATGAGCGTAGCGGCCGACGAAGTCAAATCGGTTTTCGGGCGTGCGCTGGAACTGCCCGATCCGGCCGCACGAGCGGCATTCCTGGCGGAGGCCTGCGGCGGGAACACCGCCCTCCGCGCCGAGGTCGAGGGGCTCCTGAACGCTCTCGACCGGGCGGGCGGCTTTCTCAAGCACGTCCCGGCCGTGGACGACGGCATGGGGGCCGTCCCGGCGGTCGCACCGGCGACCGCGACGTTCGGAGCCGAACCGGTCGAATCGACGGCCGACTATCCCGGCCGGGACGAACAGGCGGGGGCGGTGATCGGCGGGAAGTATACGCTCATCGAGCTGATCGACGAGGGGGGCATGGGGTCCGTGTGGAGGGCCAAGCAGACCGAGCCGGTCAAGCGGTTCGTCGCGGTGAAGTTGATCAAGACCGGGATGGACTCCCGGCAGGTGCTCGCCCGGTTCGAGGCCGAGCGGCAGGCACTGGCCCTCATGGACCACCCCAACATCGCCAAGGTACTGGACGCCGGGGCGACGCCCGACGGCCGCCCGTTCTTCGTGATGGAACTGGTCAAGGGAGTGCCGATCACCGACCACTGCGACGCGGGCAAACTGACCCCGCGGGAGCGGCTGGAGCTGTTCGTCCCGGTCTGTCAGGCAATTCAGCACGCCCACCAGAAGGGCGTGATCCACCGCGACATCAAGCCGTCGAACGTGCTGATCGCCCTGTGCGACGACAAGCCGGTGGTAAAGGTGATCGACTTCGGTGTCGCCAAGGCGACCGGCGCGGCACTGACCGAGCGGACCATCGATACCGGGTTCGGCGGCGTGGTCGGCACCCCCGAGTACATGTCCCCGGAGCAGGCCACGTTCAACAACCTGGACATCGACACCCGCTCCGATGTGTATGCCCTCGGCGTGCTCCTCTACGAGCTGCTGGCGGGGTCTCCGCCGTTCGCCCGCCGGGAACTGGAGAAAAAGGGCCTCCTGGAGATGCTGCGGGTGGTCCGCGAGGAAGAGCCGCCGCGGCCGAGCACGAAGCTCTCCACCAACGGGGCCCTGCCGACGCTCTCGGCCAACCGCGGGACCGAACCCCGGAAACTCACCGGCCTGCTGCGGACCGAACTCGACTGGGTCGTGATGAAGGCGCTGGAGAAGGACCGCGCCCGCCGGTACGAGACGGCCACCGCGTTCGCCGCCGACGTGCAGCGGTACCTCTGCGGCGAGGCGGTGCAGGCTCACCCGCCCAGCGCGGGATACCGCCTGAAGAAGTTCGTGCGCCGGAACAAGGGGCGGGTGGTCGCTGCGAGCTCGGTTCTGTTCGCCCTGTTGGGCGGCATCGCGGGCACCACACTCGGGTTGATCGAGGCCCGGCAGCAGGAACAGGAAGCGAAGGCGCAGGAGCGGGAAGCGCAGCGGCAGGAACAGATCGCGCGCGAGGAGTCGGCCGAGAAGGAGAAGGCCCGCGCGGCCGCAGCCGACCGGGTCAAGGAGCGCGACGCGGCCTTGAAGGCCGAGGCCGAACGGGCCGACGAACTCAAGCACCGGCTCGGCACCAGTGCGATGATACTCGCCAACGCCGCCTACGACAGCCGCGATCTCAAACTGGCGGCCGAACGGCTCGACGCCGTGCCCGCGGAGCAGCGCGGCTGGGAGTGGCACTACCTGAAGCGGCAACTGCGCGGCGGCATCTTCACCCTGGACGTCGGCTCGGTCACGAGCGTGGCGTTCAGCCCGGACGGCACCCGGCTCGTGGCCGGTCGGGAAGACGGGACGGCGCGGGTGATCGACTCCCGAACGGGCGAATCCCTGCTCGTCCTGCGCGGGCGGCCGCCGGTTTGGCAACTGGTCAAGTATCCCCCGTTCGGCGTGCTGAGTGTCGCGTTCAGCCCGGACGGGACGCGGATCGTCACCGCGGGCACGAGTGACGGCTACTCCACCGGCGAGACGATCGTGTGGGACGCCCGGACCGGGGCGGAACTGCTCGAACTCAAGGGCCACACCGGGGCCGTGGTGAGCGCCTCGTTCAGCCCCGACGGACAGCGGATCATCACCGGCAGTAACGACGGGACTGCGAAAGTGTGGGACGTTCGGACCGGGACGCCGCGGCTCGAACTGGCCGAGTTCAACCTCCCGGTCGAATGCGCGGCGATGAGCGCGGACAGCCGGTGGATCGTCACCGGGGGCGGGCAATACGAGCAACTGGGAGAGGCAACGGTCTGGGACGCCCAGGCGGGGCTGCCCAAGTTCGCCCTGAAGGGCTTGAAGGGAATCGGCCCGGTGCGTGCCGTGGCGATCAGCCGGGACGGCACACGGATCGTCACCTGCGGTGGCACGGGCGGCGGGATGAACGCCCCCCGCGAAACGGTTCCCGTCGATGTGAAAGCACCAAGCCCGCGCTCTGAGGTGGTGGTGTGGGACGCCCGAACCGGGCAAGCCCTGTTCGAGTTGAAAGGCTTGAGGGATATCGTCGGCAGCGTGTCGATCAGTCTGGACGGCACCCGGATTGTCACCGCCGGGTTCTTCGAAATGGGGCGAGGCGGCAGCACGGGGTCGGAACTGAAGGTCTGGGACGCGACGAACGGAACCCTCCTGCACGACCTCGCCCCGCCGGTTCCGCACATGCCCGCGAGACTCGAGGAGCGCGGGGGGAGCGTGGCGTTCAGCCAGGACGGCAAGCGGTTCGTCACCGGGGGCTTGCGACACACGAAAACCCACGGAGGCGGCGAAGTGAAGGTTTGGGATGCCATCACGGGTAAGGTACTCGTCACCGTGAATAGGATTGACGCCCCGGTGCTGGGCGTGGCGTTCAGCCCGGACGGTACCCGGATCGCCACGGCCAGCGACGACAAGACCGCGACGGTTTGGGACGCGGCCACCGGGGCGGTCCTCGTCGAGTTGAAGGGGCACACGGGCAGCGTCAACAGCGTGGCGTTCAGCCCGGACGGCACCCGGCTCGTCACCGGCGGCAACGACCGCACCGTGCGGGTGTGGGACGCGCGGACCGGTACGACGCTCGCCGAACTCAAGTCCCTCACCGATGCCGTGACGAGTGTCTCGTTCAGCGCGGACGGGAGTCAGCTTCTCGCGTCCGCGGGCAGGACCAAAGCCTTCCGGCTCCCCGGGACTCTCGACCGGCTGATCGAGTTCTACACCGCCACGAACAAGCCGGACGAGGTGAAGAAGTGGCGGGCCGAGCGGGCGAAGTACGCGATGCCAAAGGAAATCGCCCCGCCACCGCGGGAGAAGAGGTGACCGGCGGTCACCATCAGCCCCCCAAGGCCGCCCCTAGCCGTAAGTCTTCGCCCACACAACCGGTAGCAGGTCGGTCAGGTCCGCGCCGGACGAACGGGCGGGCAACGCGGTCAGGACATGTGATGTACGTATCCCTGGAATTAACGACCGTCTGGCAGGTACTCGCACCGGCAGACTGTTTTGAACTTGTCCGGGGTCAGGAAGACGGCCCGCCACCCGGACACGGCGACCACTTCCCACCGTCGTAGCGGACCGATCCCGCGAACGTCACAGTCTTGCCACAGTCAGATGTGGCAATCGAAATGCCTCTCTGTAAACGGGCGAGGCCCGCCGACTTGCGGCGGGCCGCACGTCAACAGCGGAGAGGGCGGGATTCGAACCCGCGGTGGGGTTTTACCCCCACGCCGCTTTAGCAAAGCGGTGCTTTCGACCACTCAGCCACCTCTCCAACACTTACTTTCCCAAATTTTTCCCGTCTTTTTCGGTTCCGTGCTTTCGGCCTTTACTACTGTCGTCCCCATCGCTGTACTTTGGAATAGTAAAGTTGCTCCCAGCGTGTTCAGAGCCGCCGGGAACGAATCAACCCACCCTGTGCGTCGGGGTGACACGTGAGCAAGTCTAGTAGTTCGCGCGCATCTCGGACAGCCCTCGATAAACCGAAGAAGCCGTACCCGGAGTTTCCGCTCGGTCCGCACCCGCCGACTAGGGGTCGAAGAAGGTGAACGGGCGGCTTCTCCACTTCGGTCGGTGGGGTCGGGTAGAAACCCCTGTCGACGAGGAAGAGGCCGGTAGCCGGATTGAGTGAGGCCGGAGCGACACGCGCCGTACAGCACCGGGGACTATGGGGTCGCCTGCCAGCCGCCTGCTCTGCGGTGACCGGTGGGACTATCAGCGGCTCGCGGCGGACGGCCGAATGGCACGGAGAGCACGGTTGGAAATGTAGTGTAACCGCTCGCGGTC
>SXHE01000424.1 GCA_005773755.1 Planctomycetia bacterium | reverse complement strand
CTTCTCTTCGAGCCTCCCCCCTGTCGACCCCCGAACTCGCGCGCCTGACCTCGACCGACCTCGCCTCGTGGCGGCGGTGGGGGCCGTACCTGTCGGACCGCCAGTGGAGCACCGTGCGCGAGGACTACTCGCCCACCGGCGACCCGTGGGCGTACTTCCCGTTCGGGCACGCGCACCGCCGCGCGTACCGGTGGGGCGAAGACGGCCTCGCCGGGATCAGCGACGACCTACAGTACCTGTGCCTCGGCCTCGCGCTGTGGAACGGCCAAGACCCCATTCTGAAGGAGCGGTTCTTCGGTCTCCAGAACGAAGAGGGCAACCACGGCGAGGACGTGAAGGAGCTGTACTACTACCTCGACGCCACGCCCACGCACTCGTACTTGAAGATGCTCTACCAGTACCCGCAGCGCCGGTTCCCGTACGAGAAGCTCCGCGAGGAGAGCAAGCGCCGCGGCCGGCACGACATGGAGTACGAGCTGCTCGACACGGGCACGTTCGACGACAACCGGTACTTCGACGTGTTCGTCGAGTACGCGAAGGCCGACTCGCGCGACATCCTGATGCGCATCACCGCGCACAACCGCGGCCCGGACGCGGCCGAACTGCACGTGCTGCCGACGGTATGGTTCCGCAACACCTGGGGCTGGAAGCCGGACCAGCCGAAGCCGGAAATCGCCCACTCGTCGCAGGGCGGACTGAAGCTGTTCCACCCCGAGTGGGACGCCTACCGGTTCTGGGCCGGCGGTGCCACCCGCTCCGGCGACGCGCACGCCGCGGAGCAAGCCGTCTCGTCGCTCATGCGGCACGCCTACCTGTTCACCGAGAACGAGACCAACACGCCCGCGCTCTACGGCTCGAAGGACGCGGGCTACTTCAAGGACGGCATCAACGAGTTCGTCGTGAACGGGAACCGGGCCGCGGTGAACCCCGAGGGCACCGGCACGAAGGCCGCGGCGCTGTACAAGCTCACCATCCCCGCGGGCCAGTCGGTCACGATCCGCTGCCGGCTGCGGCACGCCTCCGACGGCGTCGCCGACGTGTTCACCGACTTCGACGCGACCTTCGACCAGCGCATCAAGGAGAGCGACGCGTACTTTGGCGCGATCCAGCAGGACATCCCCGACGCCGACGCGCGGCGGGTGCAGCGGCAGGCCGTGGCGGGGCTGATGTGGACGAAGCAGTTCTACCAGTACGACACCTACCGGTGGCTCAAGGGCGACTCGGCGACGATGACCCCGCCCGAACAGCGGTGGTACGCGCGGAACAGCGACTGGCAGCACTTCAAGGCCGCCGACATTCTGTCGATGCCGGACAAGTGGGAGTACCCGTACTTCTGCGCGTGGGACACCGCGTTCCACGCGGTCGCGTTCGCGCCGTTCGACCCGGAGTTCGCGAAGGATCAACTGTTGCTGCTCTGTCGCGAGTGGTACTCGCACCCGAACGGCCAACTCCCCGCTTACGAGTGGAACTTCTCGGACGCCAACCCGCCGGTTCACGCCTGGGCCGCGTGGCGCGTGTTCCAGATCGACCGCAAGCACCGGCACACGCTCCGCACCGGCGGGCACGTTCAGCACGGTCACCACGACGAGGACGCCTGCGACGGCGACTGGGGCTTCCTCGAGCGCGTGTTCCACAAGCTGATGATTAACTTCACCTGGTGGGTGAACCGGAAGGACGCGCAGGGCCGGAACGTGTTCCAGGGCGGGTTCCTCGGCCTCGACAACATCGGCGTGTTCGACCGCAGCCACCCGCTCCCGACCGGCGGGTTCATCAACCAGGCCGACGGCACCGCGTGGATGGCGATGTACGCCCTGAACCTCATGCGCATCGCCCTCGAACTGGCGACCCGCAACCCGATCTACGAAGACATCGCGATCAAGTTCTTCGAGCACTTCCTCGGTATCGCGAAGGCCATGACCGACATGGGCGGCAAGGGCGTCGGCCTGTGGGACGAGGAAGACGGCTTCTACTACGACGAACTGACGATGCCGGACAGCCGCGTCATCCCGCTGAAGGTGCGGTCGATGGTCGGGCTGATCCCGCTGTTCGCGGTGGAGGTGCTGGAACCCGAACTGCTGGCGAAGATGCCGGCGTTCGCCACCCGCTTGCGGTGGGTGTTGGAGAATCGGGCCGACCTCGCCGGGCTGGTGTCGCGCTGGTTCGAGCCGGGCCGCGGCGAGCGCCGGTTGCTGTCGCTCATGCGCGGCCACCGCATCAAGAAGTGCCTCGCGCGGCTGCTCGACGAGAACGAGTTCCTGAGTCCGTTCGGCGTGCGCGGCCTCTCCAGGTTCCACCGCGACCGACCGTACACGTTCAACATGAACGGCCACAACGTCACGGTCGGCTACGTGCCGGGCGACTCGGACACGGGCATGTTCGGCGGCAACTCCAACTGGCGCGGCCCGGTCTGGTTCCCGGTGAACTTCCTCATCATCGAAAGCCTGCAGAAGTTCCACCACTACTACGGCACCGACTTCCAGATCGAGTTCCCGCGCGGCAGCGGGAAGAAGATCACCGTGCTGGACGCGGCCGTCGAGATCACCAAGCGGCTGACGAAGGTGTTCTTGAAGGACGCGACCGGCCGCCGCCCGTGCTACGGTCGGTACGAGAAGATGCAGACCGACCCGCACTTCAACGACTACCTACTGTTCCACGAGTTCTTCCACGGTGACAACGGCACCGGCCTCGGCGCTAGCCACCAAACCGGCTGGACTGCACTCGTGGCGAAGCTGCTGAACCCGCGCCGAGGGGAGAAGTTGTACGACGAACTCGCGGCCGACGACGCGCCGGCGGCGCTCCCGCAAACCGGCGGCATGTCGGTGGGCAAGTCCGCGCGAACGGGGCAACAGTGACGACCCTTCGTAACTCGGCTACCGCGCGCGCCGCGCGCGCGGTAGGCTCTGGGTGAGGAGGGTTCCGCATGTCTACCGCCGCACCGATCACCCCGCCGCCCGCGGCCCCGCGCCGCGACCCGTCGCCGCGCCTGTGGACCGACGCCGAGTTCGCGCGGATGCAACTACTCGATCTCTTCGCCGGCCGCGACGTGCAACTCGTCGCCGGCTCCGTCGTGGACCGGCACACCGGAGCCGACTTCGTGTTCACCCGAAAGGAGTATTACGCGCTCGACGACAACCAGTTCTTCCAGAACCAGCGCGTCCAACTGATCGGCGGTGTGATCTTGGAGGAAACGGCCGTGATGAACCCGCCCCACGCGACCGCGATCCAACTCGTGGCTCATGCATGTCGCCTACTCTTCGGTGCAGGTCACGACGTTCGCTGCCAGTTACCGATCAACCTCGGGCTGGTATCCGAACCGGAACCGGATGTCGCCGTCGTCACAGGTTCGCCACGAGATTACCTCGTCGATCACCCGAAGACGGCGCTCCTCGTGATCGAAGTGGCCGAGTCCACGGTCGAAGCGGACACGCACGCGAAGGCGAGCCTGTACGCGGCCGGCGGGATCGCGGACTACTGGGTGATCGACCTCGTGCGCGATCAGGTGATCGTGTTCCGCAAGCCGCGGCCCGACGCGAAGGCCGAGTTCGGCGCGGACTACGGCGAGTTGCGTGTGTACCACCGCGACGCCAAGCTATCGCCGCTTGCCGCGCCCACCGCGCGCGTCGAGGTCAACGACCTGCTGCCGTGAACGCCGGCGCATCAGTGGTTAGAGATGCTCGAACCAATCGCTGAACTTGAACGCAGTTCTTCGACACGCGCATCGACCCGTTGCGTTGACAAGTAGGCCGCCACGACCAAGATGGCGAAGATGACGTGAACACAACCGGATTCGGCACGGTGGTGTTTTGACGCGAGCCGGTGCAAAGCGACGATGAAGGCCCACACCCCGATCACGCCCCCGGTGATGGCTCCAGAGGGCTTCTCGGTGAATGCCATACCCGTAGCGCCGCCGGCAAACGCGCACAGAGCGACGGCACCCAGCATTCCGACCAAAACCGCTACCACAAGCAACCGCTCTCGCATGGCGATGCCCTGAGAGCTATTCGGGACCGGCCCAGGCTCGCTACTCTCGCTCACGTCAGTCCTTTCGTACCGCATCTGCCCTACTCCGCGACCGGCTCCGCTACACCACTTCCCCTGTCCAACCCCAACTCTGGTGCGATGGTCTTCATCGCGTCGATCACGAACTGGATGTGCGCGTCCAGCTCCACGCCGAAGTCGGCCGCGCCGCGGATCACGTCGTCGCGGTTGACGCCCTTCGCGAACCCCTTCGCCTTCATCTTCTTCTTCACGCTCGACGCGGTCAAATCGCCGATGCCGGTGGGCCGCAGGAGCGCGGTCGCGGTGACGAGGCCGGTGATCTCGTCGCAGGCGTACAAGCCCTTCTCCATCGGTGTGCGCCGCGGGTAGCGGTCGCTCAGGTAGTCCGCGTGCGAGAGGATGCAGGTGATGACCTCTTCCGAGTAGCCGCGCGCGCGGAGGATTTCGGACCCCTTGAGCGGGTGGTTCGGGGCGTCGGGCCAGCGCTCGTAATCGAAGTCGTGCAAGAGGCCGGCGATGCCCCACGTCTCCTCGTCGTGACCGAGTTTGCGCGCGTAGGCCCGCATCGCGACCTCGACACACCTGCAGTGCCGGCGCAGGCTGATGTCGCTCACGTACTCGCACAGCAGGGCGAAGGCGTCGACGCGGTTCATGCAAAACTCCGGGAAACTCGGATGCGGGTAGTGTAATCTACACGCACACATCTGGGAGGACTCGCCATGAGACTGTGCCGCTTCGGGTCCGAGAACGCGCCGCGCGTGGGGTTCTACGACGAGCGCCGGATCGTCCCGCTCAAGGAAGCGATCATTACGTATTCGCAGGCTCAGGACCGCTCGCTCGAGATCCCCGCGGCGACGGACGTGCTCCCGTTCCTGCCGGGCGGCCAGAGCTTCGCTGCGGCGCGCGATCTGGCCGCGTGGGTGCACGCGCACCCGGACCGGGTCGCGAGTTTCTCCGTCGATACGGACAAGACGCGTCTGCTCGTGCCGGTCCCGCGGCCGAACAAGATCTTCCTGCTCGCGGGCAACTACGCGGACCACATCCGCGAGGGGGGCGGCATCGCGGCGGAGCGCGCCGAAACCTTCCCCTATGTGTTCATGAAGCCGCCGAGCACGACGCTGACGCACCCCGGCGCGGCGATCAAGATTCCGCGTACCGCGCCCGACGCGGTAGACTGGGAGTTGGAGCTCGCGGTCGTCATCGGCAAGCGCGCGAAGCACGTGAGCGAGGCCGACGCGCTGAACTACGTCGCCGG
>SXHE01000423.1 GCA_005773755.1 Planctomycetia bacterium | reverse complement strand
GATGATGTACGAGGCGCGTGAGTTCTCTGCGATGCCGATTCTGGCAGACGCGCTGCAAGACGCCGGGTGCGACAGCGACGACATCCTCAACCACTGCCGCGAACCGAAGCAGGTTCACGTTCGCGGCTGTTGGGTCGTCGATCTCGTTCTCGGCAAGGAATGACATGGGAACGGTGAGCGCGACGACCGAGCGCGAGTGGCTGACGGCGAAGACGCCGCTGCGCCTGTGGTACTGCCGCCGCGCGCGCGACGACCGCAAGCGGCGGCTAGTGGGGTGCGCGTGCGCCCGGCGCGTGCTGCCGGTTCTCGGCAACGACCCGCGCGCGGTCGCGGCGGTGGACGCGGTCGAGCGCTACGTCGATTGCCCGGCGGCGGGGCGCGCCGACCACTGGCCCGCGGTCCTCGCGGCCCGCAAAGCCCTGCGCGCGTGGGAATCCGGCCTGTGGCCGGTGGGCACTTCGCCCCGCGCGTTCGACGCCCTCGGCGCGCTGTTCGACGTGACCGCGCGCGAATCGAGCCGCGTCGATCACCTGTTCGAGAACGCCGCCCGCGCCCGCCGCGGCGAACCGCGCACCGCGGGCCTGACCGAAACGCCGATCCAGGCCGCCATCGTCCGCGACATCTTCGGCAACCCCTTCCGCCCGGTCGCCTTCTCCCCGGCGTGGCGCACCGACACCGCGATTGCCCTCGCGCGGACGATGTACGAGTCGCGCGAGTTCAGCGCGCTGCCGATTCTGGCCGACGCGCTGCAAGACGCCGGGTGCGATTCCGACGACGTGCTGAGCCACTGCCGCGACCCGCAACCGCTTCACGTCCGCGGGTGCTGGGTCGTCGATCTGGTGCTGAGGAAGACATGAACCACCGCTCCGTGTGCCGCGTACCGGCGCTATGCGCATCTCCTTCGACCTCGACGATACGCTCATCAGCTACCACCCCGGCGCGCTGCACGAGCCGGTGCGAACGGGGTGGCTCGCCCGGCTGTGGCGCGGCGAACCGCTCCGCCTCGGGGCCGCCGCGCTGCTGACCGAACTCGCGCGCGAGCACGAACTGTGGATCTACACGACCTCACACCGGCACCCGCGCGCGGTGTGGTGGTGGCTGCGCGGGTACGGCGTGCGCGTGCGGTACGTCGTGAACCAGGACCGGCACGAGCGCGCCTACGGCCGGCAGGGGCGGAGCAAGAACCCGGCCGGGTTCGGGATCGACTTGCACGTCGATGACAGTTGGGGCGTGTGGTTGGAGAACCGCTTCGAGCGGAACGTGTGTGTCGTACTGCCGGACGACCACACCTGGGCCGACAAGGTGCGCGACGCGGTCGCGCGCGTGCTGCGCCGCGAAGCCCCCGCCGAACCGCCCGACCTGCCGGCCGAGTACCGATAGCCTGCTCTTGGCGAGCGGCGCGGCTTCCTTGCGCGCGAGCCATCTGCCGGGTTCGCGTGTCACTCGTAAACTGAACTCGTTGTCTTCCGCCGTCGAGGTTGCGCCATGCCGTTCGAGAAGGTCGAGACGTCCGCCGATTTCCCCGCGCTGGAGCGCATGATCCTCAAGTTCTGGGACGAGAACGGCATCTTCGAGACGCGCAAGCAACTCAACGCCGGCAAGCCGAAGTGGAGCTTCCTCGACGGCCCCATCACCGCCAACAACCCGATGGGCGTTCACCACGCCTGGGGCCGCACGTACAAGGACGTCTACAACCGCTACTTCGCGATGGCCGGGCACGAGCTGCGATACCAGAACGGCTTCGACTGTCAGGGCCTGTGGGTCGAGGTCGAAGTGGAGAAGGCGCTCGGCCTCAAGAGCAAGCGCGACATCGAGAACCTCGTGCCGGGCGACACCGAAGCCAGCATCGACACGTTCGTGCAGGCCTGCAAGGACCGCGTCAACAAGTTCGCCCGCGTGCAGACCGACCAGAGCATCCGCCTCGGCTACTGGATGGACTGGGACCGCACCGACGCGGACTGGGCCAAGACGCCGGACGAGCGCAAGTCGTACTTCACGATGGCGGAAGAGAACAACTACACGATCTGGTCGTTCCTCAAGAAGTGCCACTGCAAGAACATGGTCTATCGCGGCTACGACGTGATGCCGTGGTGCGGGCGCTGCGGCGTCGGCCTCTCCGAAATGGAGATGAAAGAGGGCTACAAACTCGTCGAACACCGCGCGTGCTTCGTGAAGCTGCCGCTGAAGGCCCGGCCCGGCGAGAACCTGCTCGTCTGGACGACGACGCCGTGGACGCTGACGAGCAACGTCGGGGCCGCGGTGAACCCGGAGCTGACTTACCTTCAGGTGAAGCTCAAGGGCGAGGTGTATTACGTCGCCAAGGGCGCGTTCAAGTTGAACCGCATGGAAGGCAGCGGCGAGGGCGGTGCGAACGACGATGCCGACGAGCCACAAACGAGCGCGAAGCGCCCGTGGCTGAAGGACACGCCGCACCTCGTCAGCATCGAACAGCACTTCAAGTCGAAGGCCGGCAAGGGCGACGCTTACGAGATCGTTGGCGAGGTGAAAGGCTCAGAGTTGCTCGGCCTCGAATACGAAGGGCCGTTCGACGACCTGCCGGCGCAGAACCACGAGTTCGGCTTCCCCGAAGACGTGGCGAAGGTGACGCGCCAAAGCAAACTGTGGCCCGCAACCACCGCGGCGCGCGCGCACAAGGTCATCAGCGGCGGGAAGGACGTGACCGAGACGGAGGGCACCGGCATCGTTCACACCGCGCCCGGCTGCGGGGCCATCGACTTCCAATGGGGCAAGGCCAACGGCCTGCCGCCGGTCGCGCCCATCGGCGACGACGGCATCTTCGTGGACGGCTTCGGCACGCTCACGGGCGCGAACGCGGCCGACCCCGCGACCGCGGACAAGGTGTTCGAGTTGCTCAAGGCGAACGACCGGCTGTTCGCGACCGAGCGCTACGTTCACCGCTACCCGCACTGCTGGCGCTGCAAGACCGAACTGCTGTACCGGCTCGTGGACGAGTGGTTCATCAACATGGGCCCGCGCAACACGGCGCAGGGCTTTCGCGGCGACATCATGAAGGTCGTCGATCAGGTCACGTTCCTGCCGGAGTCGATTAACGGCCGCGCCCGCGAGCGCGACTGGCTGTGGAACATGGGCGACTGGATGATCTCCAAGAAGCGCTACTGGGGGCTGGCGCTGCCCATCTGGGTGAACGATGCCGACCCGACCGACTTCGAGGTGATCGGCAGTTTCGAGGAACTGAAGGAGCGCGCGGTCGAGGGCTGGAGCGACTTCGACGGCCACACCCCGCACCGGCCGTGGGTGGACAAGGTGAAGATCGAGAGCCGCAAACACCCCGGCCAGCGCATGACCCGCATCCCCGACGTGGGCAACCCGTGGCTTGACGCGGGCATCGTGGCGTTCAGCACGCTGAAGTACAACACCGACCGCGCGTACTGGAACGAGTGGTATCCCGCGGACTTCATCACGGAGAGCTTCCCCGGCCAGTTCCGCAACTGGTTCTACGCGCTACTGGCGATGTCCACGATGATGAGCGACGGCAAACCGCCGTTCCAAACGCTCCTCGGTCACGGGCTGGTGAAGGACCAGTACGGCCACGAGATGCACAAGACGAGCGGAAACTCCATCGAGTTCATCAGCGCGGCCGACAACGGCGGCGAGATCAAAGACCCGAAGGGGAAGCCGCTGCCGTTCAACGCCATCGGTGCCGACGTGATGCGGTGGATGTACTGCCGCGCGAATCCCGCCGCGCACCTGAACTTCGGCCCGGAGCCGGCGAACGACGTGCGCTCTCGCGTGTTCTTCAAGCTGTGGAACACCTACGCGATGTTCTGCAACTACGCCATCGGCGACGGCTTCGACCCGACCGCGCCCGCGGTGCCGGCGGCCGAGCGCCCGGACATCGACCGCTGGCTGCTCTCCAACTTGCAGTTGCTCGTCAAGGCCGCGCGCGCGGCCTACGAGCGCTACGACGTGATGACCTTCGCGCTGGCGTGTGAAACCTTCATCGAGGGCGATCTGTCGAACTGGTACGTGCGCCGCAACAAGGACCGGCTGCACAGCAAGAACACCGAACTCGATGCCGCCGGGCTGAACGACAAGCAGGCCGCGTACCAGACGCTGTACACGACGCTCACGACGCTGTGCAAGTTAATGGCCCCGTGTGTGCCGTTCGTCACGGAGGTGATGTGGCAGAACCTGTTCGTGAAGGCGCAGGGGGTCAACGCCCCGCTCGCGGGCGCGAGCGTTCACCTGTGCGACTTCCCCGACGCCGATGATGCGCTCATCGACGCGGCGCTGACCGAGGACATGGCTGCGGTGCGCACGGTCATCACGCTGGGTCTCTCGGCGCGTCAGGCCGCGAAGCTGAACGTGCGGCAGCCGCTCGCGGAGTTGGTCGTGTCGGGCACCGAGGCCACGAACCGCGCCGTCGTGCGGTTCACGGACCTCATCGTTGACGAGCTCAACGTGAAGGCCGTGCGCCTCCACACCGGCCCCGCGCCGCTGCTGACCATGAGCGCGAAGATCAACCCCACGACGGCGAAGAAGAAGCTCGGCGCGAAGTTCAAAGAAGCGGAAGACGCGCTCGCGAAGCTGACCGCGGCCGACCTCGACACCAAGCCGTTCGTGCTCGCGGGCGTGACGCTCGACGCGGCCGATGTCGTGCGCGAGTACGCCGCGGCCGACGGCTGGTGTGGCGTCGAAGATCGCGGCACGCAGGTCGCCATCGACACGCGCGTGACCGAGGCGCTGAAGCTCGAAGGGCTGGCCCGCGACATCGTGCGGCAGGTGCAAAGCGCCCGCAAGGACGCGAAGCTCGACCTGCTCGACAAGATCGCGCTGCACCTGCACGGCGACGCGCCGGAACTGGCGAAGGCGATCACCGCGCACCGCGAGACCATCGCGACCGCGGTGCAAGCGACGACGTGGAGCGAAACGGCGCTCACCGGCGACGGCGTTCACACCGCGACCGTAAAGATCGACGGCCAGCCGCTGACGATCACGTTGCGCGTCGCACGGTAACGTACACAGGGCGGAAGCCCTGTGCTATTTGGCGTGTTACTTCTTGTCCGGCATCGCCTTCGGAACCTCGCGCGGCGTCGGCAGGGGGTAGGCCTCGCGCGGATCGCCGAGCGGGTACATCAGGGTGTTCAGCGAATCGAACGAGCCGCGGGCTTGGAGCTTGGCCTGGAACTTGGCCTGCGCGCGGGTCGGCGCGGCGGCGGCGGCGCGGCCCTCCCACTCGCCGATGTACGGCTGTGCCGGCTTCACGTTGGGCCAGTTGAAGTACCCGGCGGTGCCGTGGTTCGCGTACCCGGCGTACCCGCCGCCGGCCATCCAGTTCGCGTACGGGCCGTGGGTGAAGTTGTAGTTCGCGTACCAGGGGTAGTACCAGGCGTGGTTGTACGTGTTCGTGTACCACCCCTGCGGGTTCGCCGAGGGCCACGTCACGGAGGTCGCGTGCGGCCCCCAGCCGTGGTTGTTGTTGGTCGGTGCCGGAAGGTACTGGGGCCATCCGTCCCCGCGCGCGCCACCCGTGACCGTCACCGCGAGCGCGGCGACCAGTAGCAGCCTGCCCATGTGCTCTTCTCCTGTTGTCGATCCGTGTTGGAATCCCGTCCCACCATTTCCGATTGTGCGCCGCGGGCGCGGGCGATCAACTCGCGGCCCGGCGAGTTGCCGGTTTCCGCGCGCAGGACATAGGGGTTATCACGCCCGCGCCGATTGCGGTTAGCTCCACGAACCCTAAAACACCTGCTCCCGCAGGATTTCCGCACATGACAACTACCGCTACCCGGCTCGCCGACCTTCGCGACAAGGTGTTCGCCGGCACCCGCCTAACGTTCGACGACGGCCTGTTCCTCGACCGACACGCCGACCTGTTCGCGCTGGGCGAGATGGCGAACCACGTCCGCGAGAAGAAGAACGGCAACGTCACGTACTACAACGTGAACCAGCACCTGAACCCGACGAATGTGTGCGTGTACCGGTGCGCGTTCTGCTCGTTCCGGACCGATCTGAAGTCGGCCAACGCCTATGTGATGACCGACGCGCAGATTCTCCAGCGCGCGAAGGAAGCGAGCGAGACCGGGGCGACCGAGCTGCACATCGTCGGCGGGCTGCACCACCTGCTGCCCTACGACTGGTATCTGAACATCATCGGCAGCATTCACACCACGTACCCCGACCTGCACCTGAAGGCGTGGACCGCGGTGGAGTGGGACTGGTTCGAGCGGATCACCAAACGACCCACGAAGGAACTGCTGGCGGAGATGAAGGCCGCGGGCCTCGGCTCGCTGCCGGGCGGCGGGGCGGAAATCTTCCACCCGGACGTGCGCTCCAAGCTGTGCGACTACAAGGCCGACGCCGACCAGTGGCTCCGCGTGCATCGCGAGTGGCACGAACTCGGCGGCAAGTCCAACGCGACCATGCTCTACGGCCACATCGAGCAGCCGGAGCACCGCATCGACCACATGCTGCGGCTGCGAGAGCTACAGGACATCACCGGCGGGTTCCAGACGTTCATCCCGCTGGCGTTCCACCCGACGAACAACCCGCTGGGCGCGAACATCCCCAAGCCGAGCGGCCTGACCGACTTGAAGGTGATGGCGCTGGCCCGCGTGATGCTGGACAACTTCCCGCACATCAAGGCGTACTGGCAGATGCTCACGGCAAAGGTGGCGCAGGTGGCGCAGAGCTACGGCGCGGACGACATCGACGGCACCGTGGTTCACGAGACGATCTACCACGCCGCCGGGAGCGACTCCCCGCAGGCGCTGAGCGTGCGCGACTTGCGCCGGATGATCGAGGAAGCGGGCCGCGTGCCGGTCGAGCGCGATACGCTGTACAACGCGGTCGTGCGCGACAAGCCGGCCGAGCGCCGCTGGGCAACCGGCCGCAAACTCGAAGTGGTGGGGTGAAGCCCCACAAACCGAAGGGGATCACCTCATATGCTTCGTTACCTCGCCGCCGCGTGCCAGACGGACTTCCCCAACCCGGCGGACCGGGGCGCGATCCCGGACCGCGTCGGCCACATGCTCGGCATGGTCGACCGCGCGGTGATCGGCTACCGGCCGTTCGGCGACGTGAAGCTGGTCGTGTTCCCGGAGTTCGGGCACGCCGCCCCGATCTACGAGACCGTCGAGGAGTTGTCCGACAAGCTCGCGGTAGAAATCCCCAACGAGCACACGCACCGCTACCACATCAAGGCCCGCGACCTCGGCGTCTACATCCAAACCGGCAGCTTCCTGGAAGTGGACCCGAAGTACCCGGGCTGCGTGTTCAACACGACCTGTCTCATCGGCCCGGACGGGCTGCTCACCAAGTACCGCAAGGTTCACCCGTGGCTGCCGTGGGAGGTTCACGCCAGCCCGCACGACGTGCCCGGCTACACCGAGAACCCGTTCCCGGTGGCACACACCGAGATCGGCGTTCTCGGTTGCGCCATCTGCTACGACTGGCTCTTTCCCGAAGCGATTCGCGAACTCGCGCTGCAAGGCGCGGAGGTGCTGATCCGCGTGTCGGCGTACATGGATCCGTGGGGCGCGACGCCGCCGATGGACTGGTGGACCGTGGTGAACCGGTGCCGGGCGATTGAGAACATCGCGTGCGTGGTGGCGGCGAACCAGGGGGCGAGCGCGAAGCACTACCCGCCGTTCTCGTGGCCGGGCGGGAGCATGATCGTCGATTACGACGGGCGCCTGCTCGCACAGGCCGACCCCGGACCGGGCGAGAAGATCGTCGTCGGCCCCGTCGACATCGCGTCGCTTCGCGCCGAGCGCGAGCGCCGCAGCGGGCACCACATGCTGGCGCACCGGCGCGTGGAGGCGTACCGGCACGCACCGATACCGGCGTACCCCGCCGGCTGCGCGGCACAAGGGCCGATCACGATCGCCGGGAACGAGGAGCGCACGAAGGCTGCGAAGAACTCGTAGTATCGCTCAGTTGAAGTCCGCGCGCGAGTGGCGCGGCGTCCGCCCGCCGGTGGCACCGCTTGCAGCCACGGCGCGGAGGCGCACTTTACTTCTCGAAGCGAACGGACTGCGCGAACTCCTCGAAGGCGTTCTTGTGTTCGCCGACCGCAGCGGAAGAGCCACCGATCTTGAGGAACCAGGTGTTGTCCCCACTCGTTACGACAATTGCGACGGCGCGCTGTGCGGGTTTACCGTCCACCTCTGGACCTGTGATATCGAGCAGGTGCGCCGGTAGTCCATCGACTTTGATAGGCATGAGCGATTTCAGCGCGTCGGCCTCGTTGAGTGCTTTTAGACCGACCACTCCTCGCCAGCGGTTAACGTTCGCCACCAGATTACCGTCACCCCGGCTTCCGACCACGACAATGGTCGCCTCGTTCGCACCATTTCCGGCACGGAACCGCGCAGTCGCGATTCCGAGTTTGTCGAGTTCGAGGGCCTCCCAACCTTTGGGGGTCTTAAAGCTCGGTGGCTTTCGTGCGGGTGGTTCGGACTTCGGATCTTCGGCCCGGATTGAGGGTGACAGGATCGAGGTGAGCAGGACGGCGAGAAGCCAAACTCGATTCCACATCGGAACTCCAGCATAGAGGATGTCGGCCGCGGAAGTGTAGCGTAGGGAGCGCAGAGGCGAAATGAGAATCGTTAGCGACGCACCTGAGAAACGAGAATGAAGTCTGAGTTGCGGTGCAAACAAAGTGCGCAGCGAGCTGATGCCGCTTCGCTCGCTGCGCACACTTCGCCCTACTTGATGAACAGCATCTCGCGATAGGTGGACAGCGGCCACAGGTCGTCGGATACCATCGTTTCCAGCGCGTCGCCGAGGGTGCGCAGTTCGACCATCTTCGGCAGCACGGTGTCGCGCACGGCCTTCGCGTCGGTGTACGGCTCACCGCTGTGCTTGTGGTGCAGCGCGTGGTCCAGCGCCGCGGTCGCCGCCTGGAACTTGCCCAACGTCGCGGTCACTTCCTTCAGGTGATCGACCTGCGCGCCCGCGTCCACCCCGGCGCTCTTGGTCGCGTTCACCGCGGTCGCCACTTCGCCCTGGTACCGGATCGAAGCGGGCAGGATCATCGTCTTCGCCATGTGAACCATCATGCTGGCCTCGATGGTCACTTCCTTCACGTACTTCTCGCTGAAGATGTTGTAGCGCGCGGTCAGCTCGCGCTCGCTGTACACCTTGTACTTGCCGAACAGCTCGACGGAGTCCTTGCGGACGATGACCGGGATCGAGTCGACCGTGTTCTTCAGGTTGGGCAGCCCGCGGCGCTCGGCCTCCTTGTGCCACTCCTCGCTGTACCCGTCGCCGTTGAAGATCACCTTCTTCGAGTCCCGCAGGATGCCGGACAGCAGTTCCTGGACGGCCTTCAGGAACGTCTTGCCCTGTGCGACGTCGGCTTCGAGTTTGGTGGCGATGAAGTCGAGCGACTCGGCGACGATGGTGTTCAGCACCGTGTTCGGGCCGGCGATGCTGAAGCTGGAGCCGACCGCGCGGAACTCGAACTTGTTGCCGGTGAAGGCGAACGGCGAGGTGCGGTTGCGGTCGCCGGCGTCGCGCGGCAGCTTGGGCAGCACGCTCGCGCCCACCTCCATGAACCCGCCGGGCAGCGTCGTCTCCGGCTTGCCCTTCTCCAGTTGGTTCATGATGTCCTGGAGCTGGCTCCCCAGGAAGATGGACATGATCGCGGGCGGGGCCTCGTTCGCGCCGAGTCGGTGGTCGTTGCCGGCGCTGGCGACGGTGACCCGGAGCAGTTCCGGGTACTTGGCGACCGCGCGGATCACGGCCACGCAGAACACGAGAAACTGGGCGTTGTCGTGCGGCGTCTGGCCCGGTTCGAGCAGGTTCTCGCCGGTGTCGGTTGCCATCGAGAAGTTGTTGTGCTTGCCGCTGCCGTTGATCCCGGCGAACGGCTTCTCGTGGAGCAGGCACACCAGGCCGTACTTGTCGGCGGTGCGCCGCATCACGTCCATCGTGAGCTGGTTGTGGTCGGTGGCGAGGTTCGAGTCCTCGAAGATGGGCGCGATCTCGTACTGGCTGGGCGCGACCTCGTTGTGCCGGGTCTTCACCGGGATGCCGAGCTTGAACATCTCCGTTTCGCAGTCGGCCATGCACGCCAGCACGCGCTCCGGGATGGTGCCGAAGTACTGGTCTTCCAGTTCCTGGCCCTTCGGCGGCTTGGCCCCGAACAGGGTGCGCCCGCAGGCCAGCAGGTCGGGCCGCGAGTACAGGAAGTTCTTGTCGATCAGGAAGTACTCCTGCTCCGGCCCGACCGTGGTGAACACCTTCACCACGTCCGTCTTGCCGAACAGCTTCAGGATGCGCATGGCCTGCCCGGACAGCGCCTCCATGCTGCGCAGCAGCGGCGTCTTCTTGTCGAGCGCCTCGCCGGTCCACGACACGAACACGGTCGGGATCACCAGCGTCGCGCCGTTCGGGGACTCGCGGATGTACGCGGGGGAGGTCGGGTCCCAACCGGTGTACCCGCGGGCCTCGAACGTGGCCCGGATGCCGCCGCTGGGGAAGCTGCTGGCGTCCGGTTCGCCCTTGATGAGTTCCTTGCCGCTGAACTCGGCCACCGCGCTGCCGGTGCCGGTCGGCGACAGGAAGCTGTCGTGCTTCTCGGCGGTGAGGCCGGTCATCGGCTGGAACAGGTGAGTGTAGTGCGTGGCCCCGTGCTCGATGGCCCAATCCTTCATCGCGCTGGCGACCGCCTCCGCGACCGCCGGGTCGGTGAGCTGCGCGCCCTGCTTGATGGTCTTCTGGAGCGCCTTGAACACCGGCTTCGGCAACCGGGCCTTCTGCACTTCCTCGCTGAACACGAGCGTGCCGAACAGCTCCTTCAGGTGGGCCGTGCGGAAGTCGATCTGGTTCAGGTCGTACTCGGTGCCGGCGATCGCGTCGATGGCCTTCTGGCGTGCGTTGGACATTGGGGCAGGCTCCTCAGGAACGGGATGGAGAAACGAGGGCCGTTGGCCGCGAGCGGGAAGCAAGCGCGGGAGCGGCGGGTTGGGCTGTTCGGGGAGAGGATACTGAGGTTATAAGAGGCGCGAAGCACAGGGCAAGTACAGGCTTCTCGCGACGGTCCCGAACGGACCGCCCGCGCGTGTCGCCTGTGGCGACACCGCTAAACAGCGCACGGGGCTTTCGATGCGTAAGATCGCTGTAATCAATCGGAAGGGCGGGGTCGGCAAGACGACCACGACCGTCAACCTCGCCGCGGCGCTGGCCCTGGCGGGCAAGCGCGTGTGCGTGCTCGACCTGGACCCTCAGGCGCACGCCAGCACGCACCTGGGCGTCGAACTCGATGGCACCACGCCGTCGATGTACGACGTGCTCGTTGCCGGCAAACCACTGGCCGATGTGCGCCGCGACGTGGGCGACAACCTCAGCCTCGTGCCCGCCGACATCAACCTCGCCGCGGCCGAAGTGGAACTGGCCGGCATCGTTGGCCGCGAGGTGATCTTAAGAGAGGCACTGGCGAGCGAAGAGGTGAACCCCACCCCCCACCCCCCTCCCCGGTGCGGGGAGGGGGAGCACGCGCGGGGAACGCCCGGTGTGTCGGAAAACATCAACGAATCTCGAAGCTCTTTCTCCCCTCCCCGCACCGGGGAGGGGTCGGGGGTGGGGTTGTCTTCGCCTGCCGACTTCCTCCTCATGGACTGCGGCCCCTCTCTGGGCGTGCTGACGCTGAACGCGCTCGCGGCGGCCGACGAGGTGTTCATCCCACTCCAACCGCACTTCCTCGCGCTGCACGGCCTGAGCAAGCTGCTCGAAACGACCGCGCTCGTGGCCCGGCGCATCAACCCGAAGCTCGTGGTGTCGGGCGTCGTCGTGTGCTTGTACGACGCGGCCACGAAGCTCGCGCAAGAGGTGGTAGCGGACCTGACCGCGTTCCTCGACAAGAGCCGCGGGGCGAGCGTGCCGTGGGCCAACGCGCGGGTGTTCGGCACGCGGGTGCGGCGCAACATCAAACTGGCGGAGTGCCCCAGCTTCGGCAAGAGCGTGTTCGGGTACGCGCCCAAGAGCAGCGGCGCGGCCGACTACGCGGCCCTGGCAATGGAAGTGATGGGCGCAACCGCGCCCCAGGTGATCGGGCCGATCAAGATTCAGGTCGAAGCCCCGGCGCGCCAGACCGTGGTTGAACAGGTCGCGTGAGGTCGCTTGCGGCTTCGGTTATGGTCCGGTCACTCCGTGACCGGTGTGACGAGAACCGGTCG
>SXHE01000042.1 GCA_005773755.1 Planctomycetia bacterium | reverse complement strand
CGACGCGCCGCGAGCGCGTGTGGCAGGCCCTCGCGGCGCTGGTCGCGCTGGCCGGGGTCGCACTCGCGGTCGCGCCGTTCGTCGGCACGGAGCGCTCACCGACCGCGGGCGCAGAGCCGCCCGCGTCGCCGCCCGACCCGCTTCAACCGCTCGGCACCTTCACCGGGTTGAGCGCGCCCGCGGTCGGGGCCGCGTACCTGCCGGACGGCCGCACGTTCGTGGTGCTGGCCGAAGACGGCTGGGCCTACGAGTGGCACACCGACGCGCCGGGCGCTCCGCGCAAGACGTGGCGCGCACACCCCGCGCGCGGGTTCGGGCTGGCCGTGTGCCCGGACGGGCGCGTGCTCACCGGCGGAAACGACGAGAGCGGCAAGAGCGAGATCCTGGGTTGGAACGCGGACCGCACCCGAGCGGACTATACCGTTCGCGCCGGGCTAACGTGGACGAACGTCATCTCGGTGAACCGTGACGGCACGCGCGCCGTCGCGACCGGGCGGGAGGGAACGGCCGTGGTCTTCGACCCGCGCGACGGCTCCGACCTGCCCGCGTTCCAGACCGAGGAGAACGTCTGGCTCAGTGGCATCGCGCTCAGCCCCGACGGGACACGTGCCGTTTCCGGTTCGGCGTGGGAGACGTTCGCCCGCGTCTGGGACGTGCCGACGGCGACACTTCTGGGCAAGCCGATCAAACTGCCGGGAGGCGCGACGAAGGCGACCGCGTACTCGCCGGACGGCGCGACCGTCGCGGTCGCCGGTCTCGACGGTCCGGTTCGGCTCTGGAACGTCACCGCGAGTGCCGCGGGGCCGACGCTGTACGGCCACGTCACGCCTCCGGTCAGTCTCGCATTCAGCCCGGACGGGGCGCGCGTCGCGGCGGGCGGGGACGACGGTACGGTTCGCGTGTGGGACGTGAAGACCGGTGCGGAACTGGTCGCGTTCAAGGGGCACACGGAACCCGTGTGGGCGGTCGCGTTCGGCGCGCACGGCCGACAGATTCTCTCCGCCGGGCGCGACAAGCGCGTGTTCACCTGGGCCGGTCCGCGCTAGAACGCGCGCCCGATGCACAAGCCGTAGACGTCCGCGGTCGCGCGGGGCCGGTGCGCGGGGGGGCGCAGCTCGCCGCACTCCACTGCCGCTGCCCGGGTCGAGGTGCCCCCCGCGCGGCCGGCTCACTTACTCCCGACCCCAGCGCGACGGCAGCTATCCGAAATTTTAGTTGACTTTCGTACATTATCGCCAATAGTTGTCGTTGACGGCGCTCGTGACGGGCGGATTGTGGCCCCCGAGCGCCGGGCGTGCGCGCCGGTTCGCGACCGTGCGGGTCGGCCACATCGCCCCCGAATTGGTCACCCCTGACCGTAGCCAAGTCCTGCAATTTCCAGCACAAACAATTCGCTGTGGTCAGGCGGTTCGCGGCGAATCGTCGCAGACGCTGTAAAGACCAGCGGAAGCCCACACGTCCGTAAATGGGGGAGGGGGGTCGAGATGTCAGTTCAACTTCATCAATCGCGCGTTTCCCTGTATCCTTCTCTTGATAACCCGTCGGCCCCGTCTGATAACGGAACCCCGAACATGGCGCAGAAGGTTTACATCGAGACGGTCGGTTGCCAGATGAACGTGCTCGACAGCGAGCTGGTCATCGGCGCGCTCCGAAAGCACGGCTACGACCTGACCGATTCGCCCGCCGATGCCGACGTGTTCCTCTTCAACACGTGTTCCGTGCGCGAGCACGCGGAAGAGAAGACGTTCTCCGCGCTGGGGCGCGTGCGACTGTTGAAGCGCGACAAGCCGGGCGCGGTCGTCGGCGTGCTCGGCTGCATGGCCCAGAAGGACCAAGAACTGATCCGCAAGCGCGCCCCGTATGTGGACATGATCGTCGGCACGGGCCAACTCGCGGCGGTGCCGGAACTGGTCGCGAAGGTGCGCGCGACCCGCGAGCCGCAACTGGCCGTCAGCTTGGGCCGCAGTGACGCGGGGCGGAACGAGGTGGAAGCGAGCTTCGTCAGCTACGACCCGACCCGCGACCCCTCCATGCGCCCGACGCCGTTTCAGGCGTTCGTCCGCATCCAGATCGGCTGCGACAAGTTCTGTACGTACTGCGTCGTGCCCAGTACCCGCGGCCCGGAGCAGAGCCGCCCGCCGGAACACATCTGGCACGAGGTCCGGCAACTCGTCGATCAGGGCTGCAAGGAAGTCACGCTCATCGGCCAGACGGTGAACAGCTACGTCCACGAATCGGGCGACCGGAAAACGCGGCTCTCCGACCTCATCGCCGGGATGCACGACATCGCCGGCCTCGAACGCATCAAGTTCGTGACCAACTACCCCAAGGACATGACCGACGACCTGCTCGACGCCGTTCGCGAACTGCCGAAGGTGGTCAAATACCTGCACGTCCCGGTGCAGTCGGGGTGCGACGAAGTCTTGAAGCGCATGAAGCGGAACTACACCGCGGGCTACTACATGGACATGCTCGCGCGGTGTCGCGAGCTGGCGCCCGGCGTGTCGGTCAGTTCGGACTTCATCGTCGGGTTCTGCGGCGAGACGGAGGAGAGCTTCCAGAAGTCGATGGAACTGGTGCGCGCGGCGAAGTTCAAGAACAGCTTCATCTTCAAGTACAGCGAGCGCGGCGGCACGAAGGCCGCGGAGAAGTACCCCGACGACGTGCCGGAGGACGTGAAGAAGCGCCGCAACAACGACCTGCTCGCGGTGCAGAACGAGAACAGCCGCGCGGACCACCGGGCGCAGGTCGGCACCACGGTCGAGGTGCTGGTCGAAGGCCCGAGCCGCCGCGAACAGAGCGCCCTGAGCGGGGGCCGTAAGCCCCCTGTGCCGGAGCCGGCGTCGGCGATCATGCAACTGACCGGCCACAGCATGACGGACCACATCGTCGTGTTCGACGGCACCGAGCGACTGATCGGCCACACGGTTCGCGTCGCGATCAAGGACGCCTCGCCGTTCACCCTCTACGGCGACGTGCTCACTGATGAAGTGGTGGGCGCGGACGTTAGCCGCGAGCCGCAGGCGAGCGCGGTCGCGCCGCGCCCCAACAAGTTCTCCCTTCCTCTCGTGTGAGGAACCTCCCATGCGATACCTCCTCGCGGCGCTCGTCGCGCTGTTTACGCTGCCCACATTCGCGGCCGAGCCGCCGCTGCCGGACGGCGCGGTCGCGCGGCTCGGCACGCTCGCGTTCCGCACCAACGGCAACACCATCACGCTCGCGCCCGACGGCACGCGCGCCGCGTTCCGCGTGCGCGATGGCATCGACGTGATGAACCTCGCCACCGGCGAGATCGTCGCGCGCGTCCGCGACGAGAAGCGGACGCGCGACCCGAAGCACACGCGCGGTCCGCACTGGTTCACGTTCGCGTTCGCCAGCGGCGGGACGGAGATCGTCACCGCACACATCGAACCCGAAGTACATGTGTGGGACGCCCTTACCGGGAAGTACCTGCGGAGCGTCGCCGGGCTGCAAACCTTCGACAAGAAACCGGCACACATCAGCACGGTGTTCAACGCGCCGCTCGCGGACTTCGTGATCTGCGAGACGTGGGCCGGGTGGCAGAAACTCGACGTGAAGGCCGGCACGTGGACCCCGATCAAGGGCGGCTACGACCGCATCTCGGCCGTGTCGCCCGACGGCCGCTGGGTGACGGACTACACCGACATGGCGAGTGTCGAGAACTACGTCGGCGTCACCGACACGAAGCTGAGTAAGGGCGTGTACAACGGCGAGAGCGGCGGCGCGTACCCGTTCAACTCGGTGCCCTCGCCCGACGGCAAGTTCGTGGCGTGCAGCACCGGCGAAGCCGGACCGCAGGTGTGGGAGATCGCCACCAAGAAGGAACTGAAGCTGAAGGACGCGGACGGGAAGACCTACAGCGGCTCGGTTCGGTTCGCCCCGGACAACAAAACGCTGCTCATGTGCCTGCCGGCGTCGGTGTACGGCGAGAAGACGCCGGCGCACTTCGCGCGCTGGGACGTGACCACCGGCGAGCGCCTCAAGGACTGGCCGATGCCGATGCGCGTGGCGCAGTGGGCCATCGACTACAAGAGTAACCGGCTCGTGCTGACGATGGGCCAGTGCGTCTACACGCTCGACCTCGCGACCGGCAAACTGGCCGCGCCGCCGGACGGGTTCGCGGGGCACACGCGGGCCGCCGTCTCGCCGGACGGCAAATTTGCGGCCGTGGGCGACGGGGTCGGCGCGATCCGTGTGTGGGACGCGCCGTTCACCGGCAAGCCGCGCGCGCTGCGCGCCAAGGGCGACACGGTCGACGATCTCACCTTCTCTGCCGACAGCAAGACGCTGTTCGCCGGGCACGCGGACCGCTCCGTGAGCGTGTGGAACCCGGCGACCGGCAAGCAGACGGCGATCCTCAACTCGCCGACCGAGCGCGCGAAAGACCTGCCGTGGCACCGCCGCACCAAGATCGCCGTATCGCCCGACGGCAAGACGGTGGTCGCCGTCGCGGACACGCAGGCGCTCTGGGCGTGGGACGTGCCGACCGTGAAGGTGCTGTGGCGCGAGGCGTCCGCGGGCGACGGGCACAAGAGCACGATCCCCGGCTGCCGCCCGGTGTTCACCCCGGACAGCGCCGCGCTCTACTACGGCCGGCCGAAGGGCGAGGTGTCGAAGCTCGACCCGCGCACGGGCAAGGAGCTGGCGCGGCTCGCGCTGCCGTTCGAGTTGAAGTCGTGGGGCACGCGCCTGGCGCTCTCCCCGGACGGCAAGAAGCTCGCCGTACACACCTACTACAACGACGGCGAACTGCTGCTGTACGACATCGCGAAGGGCGAAGCGGACTGGCGGCAGAAGTTCAAGCTGGAAGAGGCCGTGGGCGAGGTGGCCTTCACCCCGGACGGCGCGGCGGTCCTCACGACACACATCGACGGCACGATCCGCGAGTGGGCCGCGCGCGACGGCACCCGCACAACCCCCTTCCGCGGTCCCGGCGGCACCACCTTCGGCCTGCAACTCACGGCCGACGGCAAGCACGCCATCACCGACGCCCCCGGCGCAACCGCGCTCGTGTGGAAGCGGAAGTAGGGTGCTGCCGTTGACGAACAACCTCTGCGCCCGGTTGGGCAGCGATTGTTAATCGGGACGCTTCCGGGGATCGATCCGACTGGGGTACCATTCGACTCGAACGACTGAGCCCGGCTCACGGCGGTCTACCAGAACCCGGCACGCCGTGACCGTTCGTCCCTCGTCAACCAGCATGTACCCATACTCCATGTACGACCGTTGGTCGGGAACGAACCCGAGTACAGGTTCCCACTCGTCGGCCTGCGGAGCCATCTCGTACCGGGCCGGAGAGCGAAGTACCGACCACAGTGCCCAATGCTCTGCGGTGAGTCGCTGCTGTGCTTCACCGTTGGCAGCCGCGAGCGCGAGTTCGTGACCCGCACCGCGTGTGATTCGAGGCTCTACCATAAGCTGCGCCCTCCGGCGCTGTACTTCTTGCCCTGCGCCAATGTGAGTCCTGCTCACAGCGCCACCAACTCTCACTGCGGACGTTACCCGCGCCCCCGGCTCGACGCAATGCACGGCCGGCACGTTCGCGAGTAAGCGGAAATCGCTCTGTTGCAGGGTGAGTGCGAAGGGGTAAAATAACATGCGGCAGCGAACCGCCGGAGCGCGTCGCCCGTGAAACTGTACCGGAAAATGTTCGCCGCACCAGACGGGAAGCCAGCGGTCGGCAGCGGGCGAAACATGCTGGGCGTGCGGCCCGCGGACCCGGCCCAGCCGAGGCAGGCGGCAGACGTGAGTGCGGCGATTGGAACGGACGGCGTCGCGCCGGGTGAAGGGTTGTCGGTGTTCAACGACCCCGCAACGATTCCGTTCCAAGTTCAGGGTGAAGTTTGGGTGATCGACACCCAAGAGTTGCCTCCCGAACTGGAAGCCCACCAGCGCGGCAAGAAGCAGGGGCATTACCACCTCGAACCGTCGAGCGCGGTGAATCTTGACGAACTCCAAGCACTGCTGGCCGGCACCCGCGATCTGTGGAAAAAAGCGGACGGAGGAACGACCTCGTGATTACTCTTGAAGCGACTCGCAAAGCGATACTGTCCGGCGACCCGTACACGGAAATGGACCGACTGGTCCGGCACGAACTGGCCGCTGGGCGGAACACAGATCAAATCACCAGTGACTTCCGCCCGTGGCTCGACGCCGCGCTCGACACGCCGAATCTTCCTACGGACGGCGAAGAAGCGTTGCTGAGTGCGCTCGACGCGCTAACCGGCAACTGTCGGGCCGACCAGTGCTATCAAGACCCGCCTCAAGCGACTTTGCCAACAGACCCCGGCACTGCACGGAGCGTCCCAGAAGTCGAACCGCGGCCCGCGAGCTAACACGCGCGCGGTTCGGCTATCATCACTTCATGCCTTCTCCCGAAGACACCATCCTGAAATCGGTGCGCGACACGGACCGCGGACGGCGGAACTTGG
>SXHE01000422.1 GCA_005773755.1 Planctomycetia bacterium | reverse complement strand
GGCCGCGGCCGTCGAACGTGTTCCGCGCGCAGCGGGTCATGCTCTTCCGCTCCATCGCGTCGTCGTGCAGCAGGTCCACCGCTTCCTTCAGTTGATCGAAGGTCACGTCGGCCGCGTTGCCCAGATAGGTCGCGACCCCGTCCTCATCCAGCCGCTTGCCGTTGCCAGCGTGCCGCTTGGTCTGGCTCAGGATCAGTTGCGGCACGCCGACCACGCACAGCTCCGGCGACCAGCCGTCGCCGCTGGTCAGCGCGAAGTGGACGCGCACCAGCCGCGTCATCAGCTCCTTCGACTCGGTCACGACTTCGACCCGACCCTTGCTGCCGTCGGCCCGTTCGAGGATGTCGTCGTAGCGCGGGTGGTGCGTGCGAGCCGTGATCGTGACCTTCGCGATCCGTTCCATCTCGAGGAGCTGTTCCGTGCGGGTGATCGCCTCGCCCGCGAGGTCGTCGTCGCCCATCGCGACCAGGGCGCGAAACGGCATCGGCGGCTCGACCGCGCGAATGGTCCGCTGCCGGCGGAACACGCCGCGGCAGAGGGCGTATCGGTGGCCGTGCAGAATCTGGCACCCCGGCTCGACGCGGAACGCCTTGCGGGTCGGGAACAGCAGCGGGTTCACGACGAGGTCGGCCGGGAACTTCATGTCCGCGGTGGAGTCGAAGCACATCACCAGCGCGCCGGTCTTCTTCAGCTCGCGGATGTAGTCGGCGGTGTAGTTCTGCCCCGCGAGCACCACGGCCGCGGCCTCGCGCTTGCGGACCTGGGCGATGGTCGCTTCGAGGTCGCCGGCGTCGCCGACTTGCACCTCGGCCGGGGTCCAGTCGTTGTTGCCGCGGTTGATGACCGTGGCGAGCGACAGCGGGTCGAGGTAGCTGAGGAAGTGGGTGCCGCGCCGCCGGCGCTGCAGTGCCGCCGCCAGCGAGAGGCACTGGTACAGCGGCTCCCAGCCGTGCTCGGTCGTGCCGTCGCAGCGAAACAGAATCGGGCCACGGGTCGCGTCCATGCGCAACGCTCCTTACAACCAGGGTTGGAAAGGTGCGCGAACAGCCATAGGCACCGCGGGGTTTTAACCCGCGGCTCGCTATGTTCGTCGCGCGTTCCGGTTGGTGCGGAGTTGTGCGGCCCCCGCGTCCGTGCGCGGGGTCGCGTCTCGACACCTCTTCTCCGGGTGGGGCCATTGCTGACCCCGAACGTCGCGCCTTCGGGTTCCGGTCCGTCGGCGCGGCGTGCTCGTTCACTGGGTTCCGGTCCGATGACCGAGCGGGCGGATGGTAGTTCAGAATCTTCGCAACCGACAAGGCCATTTTCTTCGCGCCGTGAGATGCTGAGAATTTAGGGCGTACGTGCCATTTTTTAGGCGCGAAGCGGCGCGCGCACGGGCAGAAAGTTCCACGTAGAACGTCTGCCCAGATTGCGCCGCCCGCACCGCGTGTAACGGTCAAGCGCCCACCGACGTTCCACATGGAACGTCTCACATTCGGCACATCCGATTCCACTTCCCCCAATCGCGGAGATTGCTATGACGCCCCCCGAACCCACGGACCAGGGAGAAGATCGCATGGAAGCTACAGCCAAGCCCCGGCTCGCTCGCGGGCTGAACGCACTGCTCGGTGACGTGCCGGGAGCTACAGCCCCCGCAACGGGCGTGGCCCGCCTCGCGACCGAGAAGATCGCGGAGAACCCGTATCAGCCGCGCAAGCAGTTCGACGCGGAGGAACTCGCGGCGCTGACCGCGAGCGTCAAGAACCACGGCGTGCTGCAACCCCTCGTGGTGCGACAGGTGGGCGAGAACTACCAGCTCATCGCCGGCGAGCGCCGGCTGCGGGCCGCGAAGGAAGCGGGGCTGGCAGAAGTGCCCGTTCACGTCGTCAACTTCGACGACCAGCAGGTGTTCGAGGCGGCCCTCGTCGAGAACATCCAGCGCGCGGACCTCAACCCCATCGAGAAGGCCCAGGGGTTCAAGGAGTACATGGACCGGTACAAGATGACGCAGGACCAGCTCGGCGCGCGACTGGGAATGGACCGCACCACGATCAGCAACCTCGTCGGGCTGCTGAACCTGCCCGCGGAGATCCAGACGGCCGTGCGGATCGGGCAGCTCACGATGGGCCACGCGAAAGTGCTCAAGGGCGTGCTCGACGCGGACCAGCAGCTCGCCTTCGCACGCGAAGCGGTGCTGAAGAACTACTCGGTTCACGCGCTGGACACGCTCATCAAGCAGCAGAAGATCGCCGCCGCCGCGGAGGTGACAGCACCCAAGCCGGCCGCACCGCCCGTCGAGAAGACGGCCCACGTCAAGGGACTCGAAGACGATCTACGCCAGCGGCTCGCGGTCAAGATCGAGATCAAGGTGAAGTCGAAGGACAAGGGCCAGATCGTGATCGTCTTCGACTCCAACGACGACTTCGAGCGGATCGTACAAGCGCTGCAGAAGTGACACTTGATACAATCTGAGCCGACGACACAGCCCCTGTACGAACAGGGGCTGTTTTCGTTTTGCTGCTCGCGGCTTCGCCAGGAGCACAGCCTCTGGAGTTCACCCAGTGTGGTTTGTCACTTTGGGGTGTGGGTGGAGGAGTTTGCGGAGCATGGTGGCGATCCAGTCGAACAGGTAGGTGACGGCCTTCTTCAGCCGCCACGGGT
>SXHE01000421.1 GCA_005773755.1 Planctomycetia bacterium | reverse complement strand
TGTTGACGATGAACGCCTTGTTCGCGGCGCGGGCCGCGCTCGGCCGCTCGTAGAAGAAGCCGATGAGGAAGAACGAGCAGACGCCGACCAGCTCCCAGCTCACGAACACTTGGAACAGGTTGTCCGCGATCACCAGGTTCAGCATCGAGAAGCAGAAAAGCGACAGGAACAGGAAGAACCGGCCGAACCGCCCGCGCCTGTGGAAGTGGTGTGCGTGCCCATCGTCCGCAGACGATGGGCTTGTGGTTTGTTTGTCGACCTCGTGATCATCGACCTTCTCCCGTGTCTCGTCCTTCATGTAGCCGAGGGAGAAGACGAAGATGAGCGTGCCGATGCAGGTGACCATCGCGAACACGACGGCCGTGAGGTGGTCGATGCGGTAGCCGAGTTCCAGCGCCAGCGCGGTTTTCGGCGTGGGCCGCGAGGGGTCGGCTTCGCGCTGCTTCTCCCACGTTGGCGGCGCGGCGGTATCGACCGGCCCCAGGCGGAGCCAGTCGACGCGCTCGCTCCAGCGCGCCGCGTGTTCCGCACCTTTGGTGTGATCGCCGAGGAACTGTGCCAGCCCGACCGCGCCGAGGACGGCCGCGGCACCCATGAAGACAGTGGCGAACAGCGCCCCGCCGCGGCCGGGTTTGTCGCCGCCGAGCATCCAATAGATTGAGGCCGCGGTTCCGCCCTGCTCGCGGTACGGGCGGCACAGCGCGCGGAACCCGCCCGCGATCAGCAACAGCGCGAACGCCGCGAGCGGCAACAGCGTGCCGACGACGTACAGCCGACCGGGAACGACCTGGAACCAGTCGAACACCTGTGCCTAGCCCTTCAGGTCTTTCGCTTCGTCCACGTCCACGGTGGCGTGGTTGTTGTAAAAGTTCAGGATGATCGCTAGCGCGACCGCGGCTTCGGCCGCGGCAAGCACCACGACCATCAGCGCGAACACTTGCCCGTCGAGCCGGAACCCGCTGTTGAACCGCGCAAACGCGATCAGATTCACGTTGGCCGCGTTCAGGATCAGCTCGACGCCCATCAGGATGCCAATGGCGTTGCGCTTCACCGCCACGCACGTCACCCCACAGGCGAACAGGAACGCGCTGAGCACCAGGAACGGCGTGAGTCCGAGTTCGTTCACGGTTTCACCCGCCGTTTCGCGCGGGCCAGGTACGCGGCCCCGATCAGGACGACGAGCAGGTGAACGGACACGATCTCGAACGGCAAGAAGTACGCGACCTGCGTGCGGGCGATCGGCTTGTTTACGGGCACGCCGCTCACGTTCCCCGCCGGGCTGGTCTCGGTCACCCCCAGAAACGTCATGCCGAGTTGACCGGTACCGGGGATCGGTGCGTCGTCGGTCGTCTGCGGGGAACCGAGCTTCAGCGACACGGCGACCAGCAGCGCGAACAGCGACGCGCCGAGCGCGCCGCCGACGATCCACTCGTTCCGCTTCGTGCGCAGTTCAACGAGCGGGCCGCGCGCGGTCAGCATCACCCCGAACACGACCAGCACGAGCGTACCGCCGACGTAGACGATGAGCTGCGCGGCCCCGGCGAACTCGGCCCCGAGCAGGAAGTAAATGAGGGCGACGCCGATCAGCGTGAACAGCAGCCACACGGCCATTCGGACCACGTTTCGCGACGCGACGACGCCCACGGCCGAAACAGCCGTTGCGGTGGCGACGAGAACGAACAGAATGACGGGTAGCGACATCGGGCGGCGTCTGGAGAGAGTGTCCGCGTCTGGTCAGGAAAGAATAGGGATAAGCCCGTGCCTGTCCGCTCACAAGGAGAAATCCCGTGGTCCCGCGATTGCACCCCGACCTGCGCGCGCTGCTGGTCGCGTGCCGGTCCGCGCCGGCCGACGACGTGCCGCGCCTGGTGCTGGCGGATTGGCTGGACGAGAACGCCGACGCCGCCGGATTGCCGAACGCGAACGACGCCCACGCGCGGGCCGCACTCATTCGCGTGCAGGTGGAACTCGCGCGCCCGTCGTGCGACGACGGCCGCGTGACGCAGCTTCGGGCTGCCGAATCGCGCCTGCTGACGGCGCACGCGGCCGATTGGCTCGGCGAACTTGCGGCGACCATCGACCACCTGCGCGGGCGACCCTTCGGGTTCGGCTCGGACCTGCCGGCATACGCGCACCCACCTTTTCGGTTCGATCCGCTCTCCACTCGCGGCGGTTGGCAGTTTGCCCGCGGTCTGCTCCGCATCGACCTAGAACCGACCGAGCTGCGAAACCGCGCGCTCGCCACGTGGTTCGCGTCCCCGCTCGCGGAATGGGTGGACGAGGCCCGCGTTACGCTCGCGGGGTCGGCGGTGCTCGAACAGCTTGCGGTGCCCGACGCGCTGCGCCCGTACCTCGGCGTGCGGTACACCATCGGGGCTCACGTCACCCCGATGATGCGATTACCGAACCCGCAGCCGGAACCGCTGAGCGCCAAGCGGTGTCGTCAGTTGCTCGATTGCGCGAACTTCGGCTTCGTGCGATCGCTCACGATCAACCTGTCAGCGGTCGAAGCCGGGTTGCTCCCGTTGCTGCCGGGTGCGGCCGTCGGGAACCTCCGATACCTCTCGGTGCGCGCGCCGCTGGGCGATCCCGGCGCGGCGCTCCTGGCCCGCGCGGCGCTGATCAACCTCTCGGCCCTCGACATTTCCGCCTGCGAGATCGGCGCGGGCGGGCTGCAACTGCTCGCCAACTCGCCGCACCTGCGCCAGTTGGTTTCGCTGACGGCGTACCGCAACTCGTTCGGCTGCGACGGCACGCACGCGCTCGCCACCTCTCCCCTCGCGGAGCGCTTGCGCGTCTTGGAACTCCAAAACACCGGGTTGGGCGACCGCGGGGTTGCGGCGCTTGCGGCGTCACCGCTGTTCGACCGGCTCACCGGGCCGGGCCTGAACCTGTCGATGAACCCGATCGCGGACGCGGGCGCGGCGGCGCTCGCGGGGTGCCCGTACCTCGCGCGGTTCACGGAACTGATTCTGCGCGAATGCCGCGTCGGAGACAAAGGCGCGAAGGCACTGGCGGCTTCGCCCCACCTCGCGAGCCTCACCTACTTCGACCTGTGGAACAACCGGGTCGGCGATCCCGGCGCGCGGGCGATTGCGGCCTCCACTCACCTCCATCACGTGCGCGAACTGAGCCTGCGCGACAACCCGATCACGCGGCGGGCGCGGGAGGCACTTGAGGCGCGGTTCGGCCCGCGCGTTCACGTCTAGCGCACCATCCGAAGGCCACCACGAACACCACGCAGGCAATCGCGCTGATCCACCAGCCGGCGCGGTACGAGCACGGCGCGAACGTGAACTCCGCGACCTTCGACCCCGCCGGCACCGGCACCGCGCGGAAGGCGTGGTTCGCGCGCTCGACGGGCACCTCGACGCCGTCCACGCGGCACGTCCAACCGGGGAACCACACGTCCGACAGCACCAGCCATCCGGCAGTTCCGTCCAGTGCGACCGCGACGCGGTTCGCGCCGTACCCGGTGATCCGCGCCGCGCCCGACTTCTCTCCGTTGTGCGCCGGCGCGCTCTCCGCGGCGATGAGTACCGTGCGCGCGAAGTCGCACCGCTTGAGCGCGGTGAGCGCGTCCGCGGGCATCGCTTCGGCACGCGGGACGATCCACACCCGCGGCGGCGCGGGCGCGGCCTCCGTGAGCGTGTGCGGCGGCAGCGGGTTCGGGGAACCCGGCGCGAGCGGCGGCGGCGCGGGCGGCGCAGGGTCGGTCAGCACCAGCTTCCACTCGCCCGGCGGCTTGTAGGCACTTTCCGCGGTGACGCGGTGCGTGACCGCGAGCAGCCGGAACAGCGGTTCGTGGTACACCTCGAAGTTCGGGATCACCTGTTGCGTGTACGGCCCGTTGCCGCGGATCGGGCCGGGGTCGTTCAGAATGTGCGCGATGAACTCGCGGTAGTGGCGCACGTCGAGCGGGTTGTAGCCGCGCGCGGTCGGGATGCCGCGCACTAGCGCCTGCGGCGCGCCGATGCCCATGAACGACGAGTCCGCGCCGGACCCGCCCACGTCCCAATCGATCACCCGCACCGGCTGCGGTTGGGCCGCGAGGTGCTCCATGATCGGCGACGTCGGGTACAACTCCGTTTGCGCCTTGACCGCGGGGTAGGTCGCAGTCGGCGCGACCAGTTCGGCCAGCAGCACGGCGCACCAGATCGCCGTTCGCGCGCGCGGCGACGTGCGGCCGAGTTGCAGCACGCGCACGAACAGCGGCAGTGACACGAACACCGCGAGCCAGTACGCGACGAACGCGCGGCTCAGGTCGCCCTGCGAGAACGCGAGGCCGAGGATCGTGGGCAACCCAGCGAAGAGCACCGCGCGGCGGAACCCGCGCGATAGCGCGAGCCGCGCGTCGGCCGACCACGCGCTCCGCACCAGCGCGTTCGCGGTCGTGCCGGCGAGGTACGCGAGCGGGAACGCCGCGATCACCAGCATCCGCGTCGGCATGCGGAACAGGTCGAACCCCGGAAGCCAGTCGATGAGGACCGCACCGCCAACGGAGAACGCGAACAGCCCGCACAGCACGCCGAACCGCCACCGCGCGCGGGCCGCACCGAGCAGCGGGGCCGCTGTCGCCGCGCCGAGCCAGAACAGCCCGAACACGCCCTGCGACTCCCACGAGTATGGCACCGAGTACGAGCGCGACGGGCCGACCAGCGCGAGCAACGTGCTGACGCCGACCGAGAGCGTGCCGGCCGCGTCCACACCGCCGCTTCGCGCCGACCAGCGTGCCGCTTCGAGGGTGGGCAGGAGTTGCACCGCGCCGAGGAGGAACGCGACCGCGCCCGCACCGGCCCAGCACGCGACCCAACGCGCGCGATGCGCGGAGGGGATTGTCCAGAGGAGCGCAAACACGACCGCGTAGAACGCCCACTGCGGGTGCGTTCCCAGGCCCAGTAGCGCGAGCACCGCGCCCGCGCCGAGTGTGGCGAAGGCGCTGCGGTTCGCGATGGCGCGCTCGATTGCGAGCAGCAACAGCGGCAGCCACGCGAGGCCGATTGTGACCGTGTGCCCGGCGAGCAGTAGGTGCGTCATCCACTTGGCCGACAGCATGAACCCGGTCGCGGCGACGAGGCTCCCGACTTCGTTCAACTGGTGCGATCGCGCGTAGAAGTACGCGAACACGCCGGCCGCGAGGACGTGCAGCGCGATCACCCAACTGAGCGCAGCCCCGACCGCGCCTTCAGGCACCAGGTACACGACCGCATTCGGCGGGTAGAACGTCCCGACCTGAATGTCGTGAACGAACGGCACCCCGCAGAAGTGGTAGGGGTTCCACAGCGGCAGCTCGCCGGTGGCGCGCCACTCGCGGTTGAGGAACAGCTTCGCCGGCAGGTGTTCCGCGAGTAAGTCCGAGTATGGCGCGAACAGCGTCTGCGCCGGGTGCCAGACGAGCGGATGAAAGTAGAGCAGCCAGAGCAGGGCGAGGATAGTGAATGGCCGAAAGCGTGCGGCCATTCGCGGCCTCCTCTGTCGGTGTGGATCACGGACCGGTGGTGATGAACGTAATGATCTTCGCGTTCGGCACCGCTTTCTTGAACGCGGCTTGTCCGGCGGGCGTCGTCTTCGTGAACCCGATCTTCAGTTCCGTCAGGTTCTTCAGCCCTTCGAGTTGTTTCAACCCGGCGTCGGTCAGGTCGCTCGCGCTCAAATCGAGAGACTTGAGTTTGGTGAGCTTCGCGATGTGCTGGGTGGCTTTGTCCGCGCCCGGCGTGAAGCGGCCCAACTCCAAAATCTCAAGCCCGACAAGTGTGCTGATGGCCTTCATCCCTTCGTCCGCGACGGGACCGACGTGGAGCCGCAGTTCCTTGAGTGCGGGCAGTGACATGAGTTCCACAACCGCGTCCGCGGGAACGTCTCTCCCTACGAGCCGCAGCGCGGACAGTTTGGGTAGTCCATTCAGAGACTTGATCGCGGTCGCGGTGACTCCCGTCGCGTCGATGTCCAACCCGGTCAGTCCCTTCATACCTGCGAGCGCGGTGATGTTCGCATCGCCGACAGGAACACGGAGTACGAGTCTGGTCAGATCGGCTGTCGCGAGCTTTGCGAGTCCGGCCGGGGGCGCGTTGGGCGGGTTTCCGTTAACGACGTGCGGCAGCAGCCCTAAGCGGCGCAGCGTTTTCATCTTGGCAAGCGACTCAAAGAACTCCGGCGAGTTGTTGGGCGCGACACAGGTGAGTTGGACGAGCGAGCCAAAACCCGCGAGGTCGGCAGCCGCGAACGGCTCGTCCGTCGGCGCTGCGAGCGTTTCAAGGTTCTTCAGCTTGTGCAGTGGGCGAAGGACTTCCGGTTTGATTCGGGCGAGGTAGACCGTCACCGTGCGGAGCGATTGCACTTTGGCAACCGACTCGAAGTGTTCAGCGGTGAACCTTCCGTCGCCCAGATTCAAGTGCTTGATCGGCGGGCCGTCGGGTAACTCCATGAGCGCCGCAAGGTCGGTCGAGCCACCGAACTGGAGCGTTTCGAGTGTGGTGTGGTTCTTCAACAGTTTGAGCGTTCCCGGCTTGAACTTCACGTCGTAGCCGCCCAGTGACTTCAGGTGTTTCATCTCGTTCAGGAGGGCCGCGGTCTGCTCGTCGAACGTGCGGCTGTAGTAGCTCAAGCCGATGATCGGTTTGTCAGGGTGCTTCTCGTCGTAGTCGATGAATGTCGCGCCCTTCTTCAGCTCGGTCGCGGCCTTCGCTTCTGCGGGTGAGACCTTGTCTTGAGCGGGCGCGGCCTGTGCGATCAGCAGCGCGAGCGCGAACGAACAGAATTGACGGGGCATCGGTTTTCTCCTCGTTGTCACTTTTTCCCCGGCAGGGTCGAGGGTTGTCCGCCCCACGCGCCGGGCAGTTGGCCCGCCGGTGCGCCGGCGGTGCCGGGCGCGCGGAACAGGCTCGCGAACACCGCGAGCGAGACGCCCGCGCAGCCGAACGCTAGCGCGTACTTCACCAACACGGTGATCGAACGGGGCATTGCGAGTTGCCACAGGCACACGCCCACGAGCAGCACGCAACTGATCGGCAGGAAGTACTTGAGGCACGTCATCATGACTTGATCGATGCGGAGCCGCGGCAGGCTCCACCGCATCCACATCATCACCAGCACCAGCACCCAGCACTTGCCGACGAAGACTGTCAAGTTCAGGAGGTTCCCCAGCCAGAACCCGAACTCAAGACTCGGCTCATACGGTAGAAACCCGGTGTGCCAGCCGCCCAGGAAGAGCAGGGTGGCCAGCCCGCTCACCGCGAACATGCTGCCGTACTCCGCCAGGAAGAAGTACGACCAGCGGATGCCGCTGTACTCGGTGTGGAACCCGGCGACCAACTCGCTCTCGGCTTCCGCAAGGTCGAACGGTGCGCGCTTACAGCTCGCGACCGCGGTGATGAAGAACACGAAGAACGCGACGAACGTGAACGGGTCGTGGAACAGGTTCCAGTTCCAGAACCAGCCCTGTTGTTGGTGGCCGATGATATTGAGGTTCAGCGTGCCGGCGACGCAGATCGGCACCACGACGCACATCGCGCGGGGCACCTCGTAGCTCACCACCTGCGCCGCCTCGCGCACGCCGCCGAACAGCGACCACTTGCTCGCGGAGGCGTACCCGGCCAGCACCACGCCGAACACCTCGCTCGACAGCACGGCGAGCATGAAGAACACGGCGACGTTCAGGTCCGCCGCGACCAGCCCCGCGCCGAACGGGAGCGCGAGGAACCCGCAGAAGGCCGCGCAGAACGCGAGGTACGGGGCCAACTTGAACAGGAACTTGTCGGAGCCTTGCGGGGCCACGTCTTCCTTCGAGATCAGCTTCACGCCGTCGGCGAGTGACTGGAGCAACCCGAACGGGCCGACGCGGGTGGGGCCGAGGCGGTCCTGCATCCGCGCGGACACCTTGCGCTCGGCCCAGATGCCGAAGAACGCGGACAGACCGATGAACCCGAACACCAGCGCCGCCGCGACCGCGCCGGCGGCGACGACGTTCCACGGGTGTGGCAGAAACGCGGACCACAGTTCGGGCACGGCCTATCCCCGGCTGAGGGTGACGAACGCAGGCGGATACTGTATCGTCGGAGCGATTCGGGCACAAGGAGCCGCTTCGATGAACCACCTGCGCCAGCGCCACGGCACGGCGACCGTGCGACACTACACCGAGCGCCCGACCAACCGACCGCGAGGCACCACGCGAGGTGCTCGTGAGACCGCGAGCGGCGAGTTGGTTTCGCGCGCCCCGAACGCGCGGGACGGGAAGCTCGCGCGCGTCGAGGCCGCGCTGATGTTGGCCGACGAACCACTCGCGGCGCGGAAGCTCGCGGACGTGGCCGGACTGGTTGACGCCGCGGAAACGCGGGCCGCCATCGAGCGGCTCCAAAAGCTGTACGACGCGGACGGTTCCGCGTTCCAGGTGGAGGAAATCGCCGGCGGCTATCAGCTACTCACGCGCCCGGTGTACCATGCGTGGCTCGCCCGGTTGAAACGCACCGGCCACGAACTGCGGCTTACCGGGGCCGCGCTGGAAACGCTCGCGGTGGTCGCGTACACGCAGCCGATCATGCGCGCGGAGGTGGAGAAAGTACGCGGTGTCGCGTGTGGCGAAGTAATCCGGCAGTTGATGGAGAAGGGCTTAGTGAAAGTCGGCGGGCGGCACGACTCGCTCGGCCGGCCGCAACTCTACGGAACCACGAAGAAGTTTCTCCAGGCGTTTGGGCTGAACGCGATCCA
>SXHE01000420.1 GCA_005773755.1 Planctomycetia bacterium | reverse complement strand
TCCGCTCCAACGGCACGATGATTAACCACCTGTTAGGCGGCGTCAAGGCGATCCCGGCCGACGTGTAACTGGGCACGAGCCGCGTGGACGGTCAACCGGCGCTGGTCTTCGACTACGCGCGCTCGCGGGCGTGGCCGACCGTGCGCGACGAGGTACGCGAGGTGGCCCCGGGGCTGTACCTGGGGATCATGTACAAGAACGGCGCGGAAACCAACCCACCAATGTTCTTCGCGCTCGACGCGCGGCGGTAATCAGCGCCAGAGGTCCAGTTCGCCTTTGAGAATCGAACTGATCTTGTCGAGCAGGTCGGGTGGGACAACACCGCAAGGAGCCGAGGGAAATCGACCCGGGTCGAGCGCTCGCGGGTGTCGCGAGATCACGACCAGATCGGTGGCGCACCCGGACTCCGCGGATGGGAGGAGGAAACCGAGCGCGATTCGCACGTCGGACACCTCGATCGTGGGGACGACGATCACCAGAACCGGGTGGACGTTGGAAACGTCGTTCGACACGACCACAACGGGACGAAGACCGCTCACCTCGCGTCCCGCTCCCACCCCGAGGTCGACGAGATAGATTTCACCCCGCTTCACGCTTCGCCTCCGGCGGGAAGGGGAACGGTTCTACTCCTCGTGTTTCATGGAGTAGTTTCTCCGCTTCCAGATACGCCGCTTGTGAAGCGGCCATCCACGCGAGGGTGTCGTCGTACTTCTGGCGCTCGTCCGCGAATACCAGTTCGAACAGGTGCGCGCGGTCGGCCGCGTTCAGCCGGCCGATGCGGGCGCGCAGGTCGTTCAGTTCCTTCTCGTCGGCCATTGTCGGTTCTCCTCACACGTCGCGCTTGCTGAACCCGATCAGCCCGACCACCGCGGCGGCCACGCACGCCACCGCGGAGGCGACCAGCATCTGTGTCAGCACCGCGGGGTTGTACTGGCCCTGCATCACGAATTTGAGCCGCGCGAGTTGGCGCTCCGGCGACGGCCACGGTTCGGGCAGCAGCGAGAGCAGGAACCCGGAGCCGTACAAGATCAGCCAGAACACCGTGATGCCGAGTACGGTCGTGTTGGTCAGCGCGCCGATGGTCACGCCCCACGACACGATGGCCGCGAGCACCGCGCACACGGCCAGCACCGCGGCCAGCCCGCCCACCAGCGACAGGTCCGATTGGGCATCGTCCTTGAACAGCAGGTAGCTGGCGAGCAGCACGAGGCCGGAAAGCGCGGCGAACGTGACCGTGACGACGACCAGCCGCGCGTGCCACTTCGCCAAGAAGTACTGGTGCCGGCTGATCCCGCGGCTGAGCACCGAATCCGCGACCGTGCCGCGCTCGGCGCTGATCGCCGACACCGCCAGCACCACGACCAGCGCGAGACTGCCGACCACCATGACGCGGAACAGGTCGCCGCTCTGGGCCGCCGCGCTCTGGAACATGCCGGCCTCTTTGTGCAGCCCGACCTTATAGAGCAACAGGCCGGCCGCGGCGAGGACGGTCATCAGCACCCACAGCCGGTACACCCAACTGCGCGCGGTCTGCCGCAGGTCGGTGAGGAACACCGCCCAGTACGGCAGGAACTTGTTGAACCGGAACGTGACGACCGGCGGGTTCGCTTCCATGTGTGCCCCAAGACAAGCGCTCACCACAAAGGCACAGAGGTCACACCGAGCCACACAAAGAAGGCGGAACAAGAGAGTTTTCAAGAATCAATCTCTTGCTGCCTTCTCTGTGTTCCTTTGTGCCTTTGTGGTGAAATGATCCGTTAGGCGGCTTCCGCGGCCTGGTACAGCCGGGCGAAGCCGCGGCCCTCTTCTTTTTCCACCAGATCGAGGTACGCCTGTTCGGTCTGCATCCCGACGCTGCGCACCGTGATGAGCGTGACCTTGTGGTCCGCGAGCGACTGAAACAGTTGCGCGAGCACGAGCGCGTTGGGCGTCTCGTCGCCCAGTTTGATTTCGAGCCGGCGGTGGCGCAGGACCGCGTGCGTCACGTCCTTCATCGCGCGGACCGCTTGCACGGTTTTGGTGATCGCCTTCTGGTCGCCGTCGAGGTCGAGTTCGTAGTGGTTCTTGCGGATGCGGCCCTTCAGGTCTTGCAGCGAGCCGTGGAAGATCATCTGTCCCTTGTTCAGCACGCAGGCGTGGTTGCACACCTCGTCCACGTCGCTGAGGTTGTGGCTGCAGATGATGAGCGTCTTCTCGGCCGCGAGCCGCTTGATGAGTTCGAGCATCGAGCGCCGGGCTTCGATGTCGAGGCCGTGGGTCGGCTCGTCCCAGATGAGCAGGTCCGGTTCGTTGATGAGGCTGGCCGCGACCGCGAGCCGCGCGGTCATGCCCGGCGTGAAGTGCGCGATCGAGTCGCCCGAGTGCGGCAGCAGATCGACGGCGCGGATGAGCGTCGCGAGTTTGGGCTTCCGCGCGTTGGCGGGCAGCCCGAACAGGCGCGCGATGTAGTCCAGGTACACGATGGGCGTCATGCCCTTCGGGAACTGGGGGTTCGTGGGGATGTACCCGATGCGGCGGCGCAGGTCGGCCGCGTTCGGCGACATGGTCTGCTTGAACACCTTCGCCCACCCCGCGGTGGGCCGGTGCAGGCCCAGGACCAGGCGCAGGAACGTGGTCTTCCCGGCCCCGTTGGGACCGAGCAGACCGAGTACGCACCCCGGTTCGATGGTGAGCGACACGTCGTTCAGCGCGATCTGTCGGTTCTGGTAGATCTTCGTCAGGTGCTGGGTCTCGACGACCAGCTCGGCCGCTTCCGCCACGGGCGCAACCTCCCCGGAGTGTCGGTTTGCGCGGGGCGTATAACCGCGCCCGGCCGGCGCGTCCAGGGCAATTCGGGCAAAAGAGATGGCCGCGCGGAAGTGTTTCGGGCTACAGGTCGGCGTCAATGATGTGGTTCGGCAGGTTCAACTCGGCGCGAATCTGCGCGAAGGCCTCGTCAAGCGGAATGCCGGGTACGCCGGCCTTTACGTCTGCGATGCACTGGCGCAGGAGCGCGAGTTCCTTTTCGCGGTCGTAGGGCGCGAGCGGGTGGGGGTACTCGTACACCTCTTCCAACTCGATGCGGACGCGCGAGCCTTCGGGCAGCGTCGCGCCGTCGTCCGGGACGATCACGCCGTTGGTAACAGTGCCTGCAAGCGTCATGGCCGCTCCCCGTGTGATGACGGCGATTGTAACGCGCGCGTCATTCCTTGCCCAACACCAGATCGACGACCCAGCACCCGCGGACGTGCGGAAATGAGCTATCTCCGTTGGTCGGGTAGTAAGAGCGCCCGAATCCACCCAGGAGGTCCGATGATGCCCAGGTAGACCGCTGTGGGCCGAGGACAACCTTTCGCTGTTGCCCAGCATGTAGCCGCGACCGCGCCAGCGAGCCAACACAGCAGAAAGCACACCATCGTCACGAACAGGCCCAATTCCAGAGGGATCGGTCGTGAGCGCAGAACGAGGAGTATCAGAAACCATGCCGTAGGAACGCCCACCGCTACGAGCGCGAATCGCCTCGCCCGGCGCTTTAGTTGTGTTCGCTGGTCTTGGTCGGAGTTGGCCTTCGGTGTGTGTGCAGTGGGTGGCAGTAACCGTAGTTCGTGAAGGTTTGGAACTGCGAGTTCGACTCCGCAAGAACAGCGGAGAGTAGCCCCGGCATCGCCTGCGGTAACAGAGACAGCGCGCCCGCAGCGGCAAGTGATCGTGTAGCTCATACTCGGCTTTCAAAGGTCGGTACTGCTTCGACAACAGCAGTTTCCGCATCCCGCTTTTCAAGTCAAGTACAAGGGTTTCCCCGTCGCCCGCAAGCCCGCGCTTGCGGCGGGGCGGGGTTCGGGCTATTCTCTCTTGTACCTGCCTCCCCGCGACTTTCCCGCCACGCCATCGCTCCTCATGCGCCAAGTATACCTTCTCGCCACAGTTGCGCTGGTCGCGTTCGCGCCGAACGCGGTCGCGGGCGTGACCTGCTCCGTTAAGAGCGTAGAACTGCCGGACGCGTTCGCGGGGCAGCAGTTGCTCGTTTCGGATGCCGGGCGCGATGTCACGCGCGAGGCCACTTACACCAGCACGAACCCAAAGGTCGCGAAGGTCGATGCGAAGGGGTACGTTTCGCCCGCCGGCGACGGCACCGCCACTATCGTAATCGCTCGCGGCGCGGACAAGCTCGAAGTGCCGGTCACGGTGAAGGGGTTCGGCGCGGCGGCGCGCGGCGTGGACTTCCGCACCGAGGTGATGCCGCTGCTCAGCAAGCACGGCTGCAACGCGGGCGGGTGCCACGGCAAACAGAGCGGGCAGAACGGCTTCAAGCTGTCGCTGTTCGGCTTCGATACGACGTTCGACTACGAGGCCATCGCGAAGGAGGCCCGCGGTCGGCGGCTGTTCCCCGCGAACCCGGACGCCAGCCTCTTCCTGCTGAAAGGCGCGGGCAAGGTGCCGCACGGCGGCGGCAAGCGGCTCAACCCGGACTCGGCCGATTACGCCGTCGTGCAACGTTGGATCGCCGCCGGCGCGCCGGCGAGTGCGCCCGATGTGCCGAAGGTGGTCAAGCTGCGCGTGCTGCCCACCGACGCCGTACTGAAGCCGGAGCAGATGCAACAGCTCGCGGTGATCGCGGAGTATTCCGACGGCACCTCGCGCGACGTGACCCGACAAGCCGAATACTTCTCGAATCTCGATGTGGTCGCGGTGGTCGATGCCGAGGCCGGGGTGAAGGCCGGGAAGGAATCGGGCGAGGCCGCGATCATGGCCCGGCACATGGGCTTCGTCGCGGTGTTCAAGGCCATCGTCCCGCACGGCCCCGTGCTGACCGAGATTCCGGACTTCAAGCCGAACAACAAGGTGGACGAACTCGCGGTCGCGAAGTGGAAGAAGCTGGGGTTGAAGCCGTCGCCGACGTGCGACGACCCGACGTTCATCCGCCGCGTCACCATCGACCTGTGCGGCCGGCTTCCGACCGCGGCCGAGGTGAAGGCGTTCGTCGCGGACACCAGCGCCGACAAGCGCGCGAAGCTGATCGACAAGCTGCTCGATTCGGGAGACTACCCGGCGTACTTCGCGATGAAGTGGGGCAGCATCCTCCGCAACTCGCCGCTGGCCGGGGCGGATCAGGCCGCGGTCGCGTTCCACAACTGGCTGAAGGATCAGATCGCCCGCAACCGGCCCTACGACGAGTTCGTTCGCGGCGTGGTCGCGGCGGCCGGCGAGTGGCAGGACGCACCCGCGATCAACTGGCTGTGGCAGAACCGCGACGACCAGCTTCACCAAGTGCCGGCCGATGTCGCGCAGGTGGTCCTCGGCACGCGGTTGCAGTGCGCGAAGTGCCACCACCACCCCTACGAGCGCTGGGGCCAAGCGGACTACTACGGCCTTGCGGGGTTCTTCACGCGCCTCGGGCGCAAGAACTTCGGTCAGCCGCCGCCGTACTACGCCAGCGCCACACCCACCACCGGCGAGCGCGACCCAACCACAGGGAAGACGCCGGAACCGAAGTTCCTCGACGGCGCGGTCGGCAAGTTCACCGCGGACGAAGACCCGCGGCACGCGCTCGTCGATTGGATGGCGAAGCCCGGCAACCCGTTCTTCGCGAAGGCGCTGGTGAACCGCTTGTGGGGCCACTTCCTCGCGCGCGGCCTCGTGAGCGAAGCCGACGACCTGCGCGAAACCAACCCCGCGAGCAACCCGGAACTGCTCGACTGGCTGGCCGCGGACTTCACCAAGCAGATGTACGACGTGAAGCACGTCATCCGCACGATCCTGAACAGCCGCGTCTACCAACTGAGCGCGGAGCCGACCGAGTTCAACAAGAACGACAAGCAGAACTTCGCGCGCTACTACGCGCGGCGCATGCCGGCGGAAGTGTTCCTCGACGCGGTGAACAGCACCTGCGGCGTGCGCGGCGGCTTCGGCGGGAACGGCGTGAACACCAACGCCCGCGCAATCGACCTGCCGCACGAGGGCTTCGGCTCGTACTTCCTCGACACGTTCGACCGCCCGAAGCGCGTGACCGTGTGCGAGTGCGAGCGCTCCACCGGCGCGACGCTGGGCCAAGTGCTGCTCCTCGCGAACTCGGACGAGATGGAAAACAAGATCGCCGACGGCAATGGCCGCGTGGCGAAGATGGTGAAGGACAAGCGGGCAACTGGCGATATGATCGAAGAGTTGTACCTGACCGCGCTGGGCCGCGCGCCCAATGCGGCCGAGAAGAAGCGGCTGGGCGACTACATCAACCGCGCGAAGGACAAGCAACGCGCCGTCGAAGACGTGTTGTGGGCGATCCTCAACACGCGCGAGTTTATGTTCAACCACTGATA
>SXHE01000419.1 GCA_005773755.1 Planctomycetia bacterium | reverse complement strand
TGGGAGGCGCGGGATTCATGCTTTCAGAGTATCGAGAGGTTCGTGTATCCTCTTCTCCGCTGCCCCATCCACTTTCCACCGTGCCGCCATGCTGCTCCTCTCCATCGCGCTGCTCGCGCCGGCCGCCGACCCGCCGGCGATTGCGGATCAAGCCCCCAACACCTGGGTGAAGCGGTCTCCGCTTGAGGGCGGGCCACCGTCGCCGGGCCTCGGCTACGAGGGGGCGTTCGCGTGGGACAGCAAGCACAAGCGCGTGATCCGGTTCGCCGGGCACAATCAGGGCGGCGGCGGCGAGCAGAACGCCGAGACGTGGACGTTCGACCCCATCACCGCGAAGTGGCAACTGAAGGAACCGAACACGTCGCCGCCGGGCGCGTGCTGCAACCAGCAGAACGTGTTCGACGCGGACCAGGGCCGGTTCTTGCGGTTCCCGGCGTTCAGCGGCAGTCACGGCTGGCACTGGTTCCGCGAGAACTACCTGAGCAACAGCAGCGTCTGGAGCTACGACCTCGCCACAAACACCTGGCGCGACCGCCGGCCCGCGTCCGCACCGCGCGTCGCGCCCTTGCGCTGCACGAGTTGGGACAGCGATCACCAAGTCGCGCTCATCTTCGGCGGCGAAGGGAGCAGCGAGGGCACGCTGGTCTACGACCCGTACACGAACACGTGGCACCGGCTGAAGCCGAAGGACGAGCCGAACCCGCGCAGCGGCGGGAACATGGCCTACGACGGCGCGAACAAGCTGCACGTCATGTTCGGCACGCAGTTCGGCAACGACCCTCTGACGTGGACGTTCGTCCTGCGCAAGAACGAGTGGCGCGGGCACAAGCTCAAAGGCCCGCCCACCGACCGCAACGACCCGGTGCTGGCCTACGACGCCAACGGCAAGCGCACCATCGCGCTCGTCCGCGCACTGGACAAGTTCGAGGGGAAAGAAGTCGGCGGCGGGCACGTCGAGACGTGGTCGTTCGACGCGAAGGCGCTGGCGTGGACGCAGCTCAAGCCGGCGCGCGAACCGGACGGCTGGAGCAACCGCTCGCGCGGCCTGACCGCGATTCCCGAACTGAACCTGCTCCTCGCGGAGTCGGTGGTGAACCCGGCGCAGAAGGTGCTCGGCGTGCAGCGCGAACAGCAGATGTGGACCTACCGCTACGCGAAGGCCGACCCGCCGCGCGCGTTGCCGCCTGCGAATGTGCGCGTGCGAACCGAGAAGGGCGCGGCGGTGATCGAGTGGGACGCCAGCCCGACGCGCGACGTGATCGGGTACACCATCCAAATCGAAGCCGGTGACACGTCGTGGACCGCGAAGCCGGTCGCCCGGAAGGGGGTGGCCGACGTGCGCAGCTTCCGCGACGAGAAGCCGACGCCGGGTGCGGTGAGTAACTACCGCGTGTCCGCGATCACCGAGACCGGCGTGGTGAGCGAGTTCTCGCCCATCGTCCGCGCGCAGCCGCGCGTGGCGGACGATCTCGTCGCATCCGTCGTCGGCGCGAAGGAACTGAAACTGTCGTGGAAACCGGTCGCGGACGCGGTGGGCTATCACGTCGAGCGCGCGCCGGTCGAGGTGTTCACCGAAGATCAGGTCGTTCGCTTGAAGAAGGACACGGACCCGCTCGCGGAACCGAGCGTCGGCGCGGTGAAGCTGATCGGCAAGTTCGAGCGCGTCACGAAGGAACCGCTGAAACCGACCGCGTTCACCGACACCGGCATCGACCTGACGAAGCTCACGAAGGTCGAGGGCGAGGCGACGTTCACGCACCGCTTCGGCAAAGATCAGATCGACGACAAGGGTAAGGCGTACCGCTACGGTGTGTACGCCTACCGCGTGCGTGCGGTCAACGCGCTTGGCGTCGAGGGCGGGCCGAGTGCGTGGGCGCTCACGATCCCGTCGAGCGTGCAGCACGTGTACGCGAAAGAAGCCGGCACGAAGTGCCACCTGAAGTGGACGGCGAACACGGAGAGCGGCATCAAGGGGTATCGCGTGTACCGCATGGACGGGCCGAAGATCAACGGGGCCGGGCAAAAGGTCGTGCGCCGTACCGCCGACGCGCAGAAGGAGCTGACGTTCACCGACGAGACCGGCAAGACCGACACCAAGCGCTATTGGGTGGTCGCGGTGGACGCGCTGGGGCAAGAGGGTGTGCCGTCGGCCCCGGCGTGGGGCTGGCGGCAGTTCAAGACGGTGTACGACGGGTTCACCGGCGAGTGGCACCAGTGACCGCCGCGTTCACACCGCGCCGAGCAGTTCCTTTAACAGGTTGCTCTTCGGGTAGCTGTGGCCCAGGTGCTGGCGGAAGCCCTCCGCGAACGCGACGCCCGCGGCCCGCCCCTGTGCCGCGCCCCAGTCCTTCATTTCGCCCACGAGGTTGTCGACCCCGTGGTGCTTCTTCAGCCAGTTCCGCTGGCTGAAATGGCAATCGAGCATCCGGGCCTTGTCGTCGATCACGGAACTGATGTCGATGCGGAACGCGGGCACGATCGGGTTGCCGAAGGCGTCGTTGCCTTCGAGCGGGTCGCAGTAGAACAGGTGCGGGATGTGGTCGAGGGGCGCGTGCAGGTGTCGCCCGTGGAGGAAGTTCGGGATCGGGGCCGCGAATGTCGCGGCGCGGACGATCTTGCTGGTCTGCTCGTGGTCGAGGTGGTAATCGTCCGGGCTATGCGTGAAGACCACTTGCGCGCCGACGGCGTTGATGAGCCGGGTCACCTTCTCCAGTGCCGGTTCGTTGTAGATAACGCGCAGGTCGCGCTCTTCGACGCAGTGGTAGGCGGCCCCGATCGCTTCGGCCGCGGCCCGGCCCTCGCCGCGGCGGATGCGGGCGATCTCGTCGGGCGGGTACTCGACGGAGCCGCAGTCGCCGGGCGTCATGGTGGCGACGTGAATCGTCCAGCCGTGCTCCTTCTTAAGCCGGACGAGCGTGCCGGCACAGAGGAACTCGGCGTCATCGGGGTGGGCGAGGATCGCGATCGCGGTGGGCATAATCGGTCGTGTGGGAGAAGGTGGAGAGGGGTTCGCAAGTTAAGGGGCGAAGGGGGCGACAAGGTCGCCCCCTTCCTCCATTATCCTCTTCTATCCGGGCGGCGTCGCGGACGGCGGTGTGTTCGCGGGCACCGTGGGCGGGCCCTGCTGGCGGCGCGAGATGCCCTGCCGGACCCGCACCATTTCCTTGATGTCCTCGCGCACCCACCGTTCCGGATTCGTCGGGTCCACGAACGGCGAGGAGAAATCTTCCTTCTTGCGCTGTGCCTCGTCCGCTTTGCGGACGCGCTCGTCCCGCGCGGCGGGCGTCTCGTTGGGGACCAGCAGTTTGCGTGCGGCCTCGTCTCGGACACTCTCGAAGTCCCGCGCGCTGGTGGTCTCGACGATGAACCACTTGATCTCTTCGCGGTTGTTGCTCGACCACTGCGGGGTGACGTCCCCCTTGAGGAACGGGTCGGTGAGGAACGGGACGATGGCGTGGGCGGCGTGGGCGACCTCGTTGGCCCGCTGGGTCACGCGCGGGTCGAACGTGGTCACGAGCAACCGCTGGTAGGCGAGTTCGTACTCGCACGTCTCCTCTTCGCCGCGCTCGCCGCGGTCCGGCGGGGCGAGTCGGTGGTACTTCGGGTTGTTCGTCATCACCTGTTTCCACAACTCCAGGCCGCTCTTGTAGAGCGCCAGAGCGACGTCTTTCTTCCCGTTTTTGCGGGCCTGCTCTGCTTTCCAGAGCATCTTCCGGGCGTCGACCGTGCGCGAGCTGCCGGTCTTGTTGGCCTCGGCTTCCGCGGAGGCGAGAAAGTAGGGAAAGTTGGTGACGTTCCGGTTCGAGTCGTAGGAGGCCTTTGCTGTCACGGCAAAGAACCTCTTGCGGAAGTTGGGGTCGGCCAGTTGCTCCGGCGTGGGGTCTTGGGGCATGTTGGCGTTGCCGAGCGTGTTCATCTCGGTGTGCTGGACCTCGTTGAGTGTCAGACCGTAGGCCTTGCCGTGTTTGCCCCACATGCCCGCGGCGCGCTCCCACTCGGTGAGGGACCAGTCGCGGTTGGTGCCCACCACCACGTCGAGCGGGCGGGGGACGGTCGCGCCGAGGACGGCGTCCCGATACAGCTTGGCGTCCTCCGCGCCGAGCACCCGGGCGAGTTCGCCGTCCCAGGCCTCGCGGGGCAGCGTCGCGCCCTTCAGCGGGGAGCGGTAGAGCTTCTGCGCCACGGCGTCCGGCACTCCCGCTTGCGAGAGCGCCGGGAGCGTCTCCGCCGACAGGTGCAGGAGGCGCTTCACCCGAATGAGGCCGGCGAGGACCGCGGTCGGCACCGCCGGGACCGCCTCCTCCGGCAGGTGCAGGGCCGGGAACCACCACAACGCCGGGTTTGTTCCCTCGTCGATGCGCCACCCCTCGCCGTCGAACCAGCCCTCTTTCTGCTCCATCTCCGCGTGAAAGCTCTGTGCCCGGGGCGCGCCCTGGCGAAACAGGATCATCATCGGCAGCCGGGGAACGCGGTGCTTGGACGGGTCGTGCCCGAACTCACCGGGGCGCGTGGTCGGGCTGGGGACCGTGTTGCCCGCGTCGTCCTTCATCGGCGGCGGGAGCAGCAACAGCGAGTAGCTGTACCACGCGCGGGCCGATTTGAACGCCGAGAAGTAGCCGGTGCCGGGGGCGAAGTCGGTGGCCGTCTCGGACCCGGGGTGCGCCTCCGCGAACTCGTCGCTCCCGGTGTCGAACTTCGGCGGCAGCACCGGGAACGTGGTGGCGTCGGTCGGCTCTTTCAGGTCGTCGCCCTTGCCGCGATACCGGGTCGGCACTTCTCTGTTCGTGCGCAGGAACGCGATCACGTCTTCGACCTTCGCGAGCCGCAGTTTCTCCTTCGCCTTCTTGTCCGGGTTCGGTGTGTCGTCGCCGCGGAGCCGGCGCACCAGGTGCGGGTGGTCGGTGCAGAACTTGCGGAACGCCGCGACGTCGAGCTCCTTCACGTTCGGGTCGTCGCGGGTGGGCTTCATCAGCGCGTCCGGGTCGCGCTGGTTCGGCGGGATGCAGCTCAGGTCGTACAGGCACCGCAGCACATCGGCCTGGTCGGCGACGCCGAACTTGTTCTGGTAGTAGAACGCGATCTGGTACCGCATGTCCGGCGAGCGCTTGTTGCGGCGCTCGCCCTCGGCCAGGAGCTGGATGCCGCGGACGATGTAGTAGTACATGTCGCCGGAGCCGTGCATCTCGACCGACACGTTGTACGCGATGTTCCAGCTCTGGAAGATCCACGGGGTGATGAAGTTCGGCTGGAGCTTCGTCACCATGCCGACGCGCTGCTCGAACTCGTGGAAGTCGTTCCGCTTTTGCTTCTCGATGGCGGACAGCCACAGGACCGTGACCGCGACCCCGCGGCTGCCGGTGAGCGCCAACCGCGCGGCGCTGCCGCTGATGTCGGCCTCGCCCTCGGTCGGGTCCGACTCCCACACTTCCAGTCGCTGCGCCTGATTCTGGACCGTGTGCGCCTCGGCCCAGCGGAACGGCTGCGCCGCGCTCGCGGGCGAGGTGCCCAGCGGCACCGGGATCATCCCGCGCCACACCATGCTGATCGTGAACAGAACCGCGATCGCCCCGAAGTAGGCGATCTTGCGGTTCCGCGACGCTCGTTGAAGTGGGTTCATCGGACACCGTCAGGCAGAGGACAGAAGACAGAGCACAGAACGCGCAATTGGAGCCGTTTAGCGTTCGTCCCGAAGGGACGAGAGGCATTGTGAGCGTCGTCCCTTCGGGACGAACGCTAAACGGTGTCCCCTTCGCTTACGCCGCCACTTCACGAGACTTCATCAGATAGTACGCCAGGATCGCCCACGGGAGCAAATAGCCGAACGTGACGATCAGGTTTAGCACGAGGTACTCGGTGTTGACGTTGAACCCTTCGGACACGAAGTGGCCCCAACTGAACGAGTCCACGTCGGGAACGAGGTTCTGGAACCGGCGCGCGCCCCACGCCGTGCCCTTGTCGCCGAACAACAGGGCTTTGGTGCTGGCCGATTCCGAGAGCGGGGCCGTGGGCTGCTCGGCCTTCACCAACTGCGACATGCTCTGGAACGGCCCGCCGCCGGCGCTGCGCCCGGTCGCCAACTCGCTCAGGAAGTCGGTGAAGAATCCGACGATGTACACGAACGACGTGGCCAGGAGCGTGAGCACACCGCTGAGATAGGTGCTGCACGCGACCGCGATCCCGATGACCATACACAGCCGGCACCAGAGGCCGATCGAGCTCTTCAGGAAATTGAGCGCGTACGGCATCTCGTTCTGGAGCAGGTACAGGTCCGGTTCCGCGGCCCCGAGCAACTGCCCTTCGCTCTCGCACTTCACATACGCGGTGAACATCGGGAGCGGCTTGCCGGTGGCCGGGTCGGTTTGGGGCGCGTTCGCCAGCGCGTTGCGGAACAGCCCGGCCGGGATCTCGACGCCCATCACGGTGTAGTCGAGCACCTGCTTGCCGCCGAACCGGTAGTAGCCGTACTTCTCGGCCAGTTCGTTCACCGCGGTCCACTCCTTGGAGCCGGGCCGGGCGCGGTCCTGGTTCAGCGGGTCGATCCCGCGCGCCCGGTACTCCTCGACCGCCTTCAGGTACTCCTTGCGCTTGTCCTCCTGCACCCACGGCCACTCGGCCTCGTCCTTCGCGATCTCTTTCAGCAGCGGTTGGCGCAGCGGGGTGTTGTGCGTCACGAACTCGAACGTCGTGGACACGCCCTTGTCCTGCTCGCCCTTCGTCATGCGGTACACGTCGAAGGTGAACTCGACGGGCACGCGGTCGCCGGCCGCGGTCTTCAGGGCCGCGGGCACGGTGGCGAACTTCCAGATGGCCCGCTGCGGCGACCCACCCGCCCCGGCGATGTACTTGCGGTAGTCGAACTCGCGGCCGACGTTTGTGCCGTCGAAGTCCTTCTGTTCCTTGCGGTCCGTGGCGACGATACTCTTGAACTCCAACTTCCCGCGGTGCGGCACTCGCGCCTTGTACGTTTCCGCCCGCGCCTTGTCCGACATGCCGCTGTTGATGACCAGCACGAGCGTCACGCCGGTCAGGGCGAGCAGCACGAGTGTCATCAGCGCGAGGTAACCGATGAACCGGCCGAGCACCAACTCAAACCGCTCGATCGGCTTGCACACGACCGTGAAGATGGTCTGGTTCTTCACGTCCTGGGCCAACCCGAACGAGGTGATCAGGTTCGCCGGGATCAGGACGAGTAGGCTCAGGAAGATGGTGACCATCACCGTGGTCGTGCGCATCTCGTCGGCCGGCTTGGACGTGGAGAACCACTGAATCGGGAACAGGAACGGCAGCAGCCCGATGAGGAAGATCCACAGCACCTGATTGCGAACGGCCTCCTTGAAGCTCAACTTGGCGATGGCCCACACCGGGCCTTCCGCTTCGAACAGCATCAGGAGCAACAGCGCGGCCACGAACACGCCCAGCGCCACGAGCAACACACCGGTCCAGATGTCGGTAAGGCGCGGGACGCCGAGCGCGAACAGCGCGACCCCGAGGAGGACATACACCACGACGAACACAATCAGGGCCGTGACGCGGTTCGGGGTGAGCAGGTCCGCGGCGTACACGCGCAGGCTGCGCCAGTAGCGCTTGATCCCGCCGGTGCCGAACGAGACATTCCGGCGGGTGATCTTCCACACGTCGCGGGCGAACGGTTCCCCGATGGACAGCAGGGCGAACAGCCCCGCGATCATCAGCATCGTGGGCCGCAGTTCGTTGTGCCAGGTGGGGCGGATCACGGGCGGGCTTTCGCCCGGCGGCGGCGGCGGCGGTTCCGGCACCCCGCCCTTCCCCGTCACCACCAGCACGAGAACGACCGCGTAGAAGATGAAGCTGATCGCGCCTGTCAGCATCATCCAGTTGGACACAGGGACGCGGAGCTTTTCGGACTGGGATTTGTCGGTGGGGGTGGAGAGCGCGTACAGCAGGTAGACGACGAGGCCGAGGGCCGCGAACCCGCCACCGTCCTGGAGCCACGCTTGCATGAGGCCCGGAAGTTCCGCGTAGCCCCACGGCTCGCCGCGGTCCAGTTGCAGAATGCCGAACAGCGCCGACGACATCGGGGGAACCCTCGCCCTTTCGGACCAGGGGTTGAAACCCCTGGCTATTATCGGTGGCCCCGTTGGGGCCGCAAAGACACCGCGCTGCTCGCATCGTTTCTGGCCCCCCGAAGGGGTCACCGTCCAATAGCCAGCTCGCCTCACTGCTTCGGCGCTGGCCCCGGGGCCGGGGCGTTGCCGTACACGGGCACTTTCGCCTCTTCGGGCGGCAGGTAGCGGCGGCCGGGGCGGGCCTTCGACTCCTCGATCACCCGCAGGAACAGCTCTTCGAGCGTGCTCGACGGGTGGCCCACCGCTTCCATCGTTCCGCCGTGCTTCTTGAACACCGCTTCCAGATCGGCCTTCAGTTCCGGCGATTCCTTTACGTTGCTGGCGCGCACTTCGAGCCGCTGCGCGTCTTCCACCAGCGTGGACACTTTGCCCAGGGTCTGGAGGTCGCCGTTGTAAAGGATGGCGATGCGCCCGCACACGTCCTGCACGTCTTCGAGCCGGTGCGAGCACATGAGCACCGTCTTGCCCTGCTTCTTCAGGTCGAGGATCAGGTCTTTCATCCAGCGCGTGCCGAGTGGGTCGAGGCCGGAGGTCGGTTCGTCGAGGATCACCAGATCGGGATCGTTGATGAGCGCCTGCGCCAGCCCGATGCGCTGCCGCATCCCCTTCGAGTATTCCTTGAGAATGCGCTTCTTGTCCGACGAGAGGCCGACGCGGTCAATCAGCTCGGCGGCCCGCTTCTTGCGCACTTCGGGGTCGATCTTGAACAGGCGGCCGTAGAAATCGAGCGTTTCCTCGGCGTTAAGGAACCGGTACAGGTACGACTCTTCGGGCAGGTAGCCGATGCGCTCGTTCTTCTCGACCTTCGCCGCCGGTTCGCCGAACACGAAGGCGTCGCCGCTGGTGGGGAACAGCAGGCCCAGAAGCAGCTTGATGGTGGTGGTCTTGCCCGACCCGTTCGGCCCCAGAAGGCCGAAGATTTCGCCCTTGTGAATCTTCAAGTCGAGGGCGTTGAGGGCGGTCTTCTTCTTGCGGCCCCAGAAGTCGCGATAGACTTTAGAGAGGCTGCGGGTCTCGACGACGACATCATCGGCCATTGACGCGATCTCCGAAGCCGGCACGACAAGGGGACAAGGGTGCTACGCACCGCCCGGCGCGACGGTTCGCCGGTTATGCTAGTAACCGGCTACGGGTTGCGGCGAGCCGGGACTTGCGGACCGGCCGCGCACCGGGTACGGTTCAGTGTTCTCACTGTCCGATTCCGAGAGCCGCCCGGTGTCGAACGCCGGTGCGGGCCGTGCAACAAGACACGGAGTGACGTGATGCGGCGCTGGTCGCTACTTGAATTTTACGCGCTCGTCGTGTGCCTGGGAACGCTCGTCTGGTTCGTCACGGCACTCTATTTCCTTATTAATGGTGTTGTGGCGTGTAACCATCCCGAACTCACAATGAATTACTGGACATACGCCAATCACCAAACCAACGACCGCTACGCCAACAACGTCGTGCGATCTGGCGGTAGAAGTGACAGCCTGATACACCGATCAGAAGAGGCAATTACTGCCGACCGCGAGCGAAGTTGGCAGGTGGAGTTGCAGATCGAACGGCGCGACGGGCGACGGGGTGTTGGCATCTCCCTCTTCGGCCTCATCGTCCGTTCTGTTCCGGTTACACTGGCGTATCGCTCGGCGGGCCAGGCGCGAGGACCGTGAATGGGTTCCGCCCGTCGCACAAGAACAGTTCGAGATCGTCGGTTGATCGTCCTCACGCGGAGTGGATACGACCCTCATTCACCCGACGCCCCGTCCAAGTTCGGTTCCGCTGTACACTTTGTGAGGTCGCCCGTGCTCGGCATTATCATCGGGGCCGCGATTCTGGGCATCATCATCGCCGCGATGGAAGGCGGCGAGTTCCCCGGTTGGGGCAAGATGGTGCTCTGCGTCCTCGCGGCCGGTATTCCGCAACTGATCCTGAACGTGGCGCTGCCGCCGGAATTGTGGTTCGTCGGCACCCTGGTCGGGGCCGCCTGTGCGATGTTCGCGATCATGGCGACCTGCGGCATGGGTCCGAAGCGCGCCGGCATCGCCGCCGGCATCTACTTCGGCATCTCGATCCTGATCGGGCTGATCGTGAACGTGGTGTTCAGCGCCTGACGGTGTTCGCGTCACAAGAGGAGCCGAGCGATGAAGAACCGTGTGGTCGCGCGTGTGGCCTGGACGTTGTGGGCGCTGCTTCTGGCGTTCGGACCGGCGCTCCTTACGGCCGACGAACTGAAGATCGATCCGGACCGCTACGGGGCGCTCGTGTACTCGCCCAAGACGGGCAAGTACGGGTACTCGTGGAACCACCCCAACCGCAGCGCCGCCGAGCGCGCCGCGCTTGCCGAGTGCAAGGAAGCGGACGCGAAGGTCGTCACGTGGGTCAAGTTCGGCTGGGCCGTCCTCGTGATCGCGGAAGACAAGGGCTACGGCTACGACGAGGTCCACGGCGCGGGCGTGACCGACGCCGACGCCGAGCGCGCGGCGATGAAGAAACTGCGCGAGAACACCCAGTCGAAGGTGAAAACCGTCGTGATTATTTGCTCCGGCGACGTGAAACCGCGGGTGATCGAGAAGTGAGACAACGAGCCTGAAGCGTGAGCGACGGACAACAGGGAACGAGCCGGAAGCGTGAGCGACGGATTGAGTTGTCCGTCG
>SXHE01000418.1 GCA_005773755.1 Planctomycetia bacterium | reverse complement strand
GTGCTCGCGCATTTTGGGGAAGTAGTCGGAGACCGGCAGGCCGCTTTTGCCACCAGGCTTGAACTTGCGGAACGCCGGCGTGAGGAACCCGATCTTCCGCCCGCCGCTGTTGATGAACTTCTTGTCCTTCGGGATCTCCGTGCCCGCGAACTTCTCCAGCATCGGCTTGGGGTCGAAGGTGTCCACCTGCGACGGCCCGCCGTTCATCATCAGAAAGATGCAGCTCTGTGCCTTCGCCGGGAAGTGCTGCTTCTTGGGCGCGAGCGGCGTGTCGGCGCGGGCGTCGCGCGCGAGCAAGCCCGCGAGGGCGACGCCGGCGAACCCGCCGCCCATCTCCCAGATGAGTTCGCGCCGCGTCAGGCCACAGGGGAAGAGAGGCATAGCTAGTCTCACAACAGAGCTACTTGGATGTTCGCGCTCGCCTGCGGCGTGCGGCTGACGAAGGCACTCAATCCACGTACATGAACTCGTTCGTGTTCAGCAGCACGTGGCACAGCGACGCCAGAGCGTCGAGCGTGGCGTCGGGGCGAGTTGCGAATCGCTCTGCCTGCTTCTCAAGGTGGGCGAGTGCGGCCTTCGTCTCCGCTTCGCGCGGGTCGCGACCGAGGGCGAGTCGCCACGCGCGAACGACTCGTTCCTTGCGACCGAACTTCGTGCCGATGCGCTTCGCGAGCGCGGCGCTCTGCTCGTGAACGAACGGGTTGTTCAGCAGCGCGAGCGCTTGCGTCGGCACCGTGGTCACGTCGCGCTGGCAGTTGGGTAGCGTCGTGTCGGGCAGGTCGAAGGTGGTTAGCAGCGGCGGCAGTAGACCACGCTTGGCGAAGATGTACACGCTGCGCCGCCCTTGCTCCGCGGCGGGCGAGGCCTTCCACGCGGCGCTTTTTGTGGACAGCCCTTCGAGCGCGTCCGCGGGGATGACCGGAGAGAAGCTCGGCCCGCCGGCCTTGTCGAGCGTCAGGTTCCCGCCCGCGGCCAGCAGCGAATCGCGTAAGGCTTCGGCGTCGAGGCGGCGGCGGTCCGCACGCCACCACAGGCGGTTCCCGGCGTCGGTCTTCGCGTACTCGTCCTGCTTGGGGTGCAGCGAGCTTTGGCGGTAGGTCGCCGACATCATGATGAACTTGTGCAGGCGCTTGGTCTTCCACCCGCCTTGCACGAACTCGGCCGCGAGCCAGTCGAGCAGTTCCGGATGCGTCGGCTTTTCGCCGGTGAAACCGAAGTTGTCCGGAGTGCGCACGATGCCCGCGCCGAAGTGATACTGCCACACGCGGTTGACCCACACGCGGGCCGTGAGCGGGTTCTTCGGATCGACGATCCACGTTGCGAGTTGCAAGCGCCGGGTAGTGGTCTTGGCGTTTACAGGCGAAACCGCGAGCGGCTTATCCAAAATGGGAATCGCCGAGAGGTGGCCCGGTTCCACGACTTCGCCGGGTCGGTTCGGGTCGCCCTTCTTCAAGAGTTTGATGGGCGCGGCGTCGCGCCCTCGGTCGGTCCAGCCGAACACGCCCGCGTGACCGAGTGCTTTCGCGTCCGGGCCGCCGAGGTGCTCGCGCGGGCCGGGCGCGATGTACCCGGCCCAGAACGCGCCCGCCATGCGGTAGTAGTCGGTCTGGCGGATCGCGTCGAACTTATGGTCGTGGCAGCGGGCGCACTTCACCGTGAGCGCGAGGAACGCGGTGCTGGTCGCGCCCACCATGTCTTCGAGCCGGTCGTACTTGTACTCGTTCGGGTCGTTCGGCTCATCGTTCCACGTGCCCAGACGGATGAACCCGGTGGCAACGACGGTCGCGGCGCTGGCGTTCGGCAGCTCGTCGCCCGCGAGCTGTTCGAGCACGAACCGGTTGTACGGCATGTCGTCGTTGAACGCCTTGATGACCCAGTCGCGATACTTCCACACGTCGGGCTTCACCTGATCGCGCTCGTAGCCGCACGTCTCCGCGTAGCGGGCCACATCGAGCCAGTAGCGGCCCCAGCGCTCGCCGTACTGAGGCGAGGCGAGCAGCTTGTCGAGCAGCTTGTCGTAGGCGGTTAGGTCTTTGTCGTTGGCGAACGCTTCGACTTCTTCGAACGTCGGTGGCAGGCCGAGCAGGTCGTAGTAGACGCGCCGAACGAGCGTGCGCCGGTCGGCGGCAGGGGCCATCTCGAAACCCTGCGTTTCGAGCTTTGCCCCGGTGAAGGCGTCGATTGGGTTCGCATTCGGATTGCGGCTAACGGGAAGGGCAGGGCGCTTGACGGGTTGCAGGCTCCACCAGTCGCGGCCGGCGCGCGTCTTGGTTGTGATCGCGAACGGGTCGATGGGGTCGGTGCCCCACTTCGCTCCGCCATCGACCCACTCTTTCAGCACGCCTTTTTCCGCGGCCGAGAGCTTCTTCTTGGGAGGCATCTCGCCGGACTCGACGCGCTTCCAGAGTTCCGCGGCGTGCTTGGCGGAATCCTTGCGCGTCAGGTCTAGTTTGCCCTTCGGCTCACTTCCAGAATGGCACTCGACGCAGTGCGACACCAGCACCGGCACCACGTCCTTGTCGAAGTCCGGCGCGCCGCGGGCTACGGTCGGGAGGAGCAGGGCGAGGGAGAGGAACGCGAAGCGCATGAGCGGCACCAGCGGGGCAGGGGATGCAGCAGATGATACCCGCGACCGGCGGAGGGTGGTAGCGGCTTCGCCGGTCGGGTATCGTGTCCACATCTTCTGGGAGGAACGCACATGCTCCGCACGCTGTTGGCGCTCGTGGTTGTGACCGCTCCGGTCGGTCGGTCGCACGCGGCCGACGAGCCGGTCGCGCCGAAGGAGTCGGCCCCGCTGTTCAACGGCAAGAACCTCGACGGCCTCACGACGTGGCTCAAGGAGAGCAAGCACGACGACCCGAAGAAGGTGTTTCGCGTGGCCGACGGGCAACTGCACATCAGCGGCGACGGCTTCGGCTACATCGCCACCAACACCGCCTTCAAGGACTATCGCGTGGTGGTCGAGTACAAGTGGGGCAAGAAGACCGACGGCGGGAAGTACGTCCGCAACTCCGGACTGCTTCTACACGCGACCGGGCCGCACGGCAGCGCGGGCAACGGCACCTGGATGTCGTGCGTCGAGTGCCAACTGGCGCAAGGTTGCTGCGGCGACCTGATCGTAATTCGCGGCAAGGACGAGAAGGGCGCGACGATCCCGGTGTCGATCACCAGCGACGTTGTGCTCGGCCCGGACAAGCGCCCGCGGTGGAAGGAAGGCGGCACGAAGACCGCGTTCACCGGCCGGCAACTGTGGTGGAACAAGCACGACCCGGACTTCAAGGAACTACTCGACACCTACGGCAAGGACGACGTGGAAAGCAAACTCGGCGAGTGGACGAAGGTGGAGTGCGTGTGCGACGGCGCGAAGATCACAGTGTTCGTTAACGGCATCAAGGTGAACCACGCCTACGACGCGACCCCCGCCGCCGGGAAGATCCTGATGCAAACGGAAGGCTTCGAGCTGTTCGTGCGCAAGTGGGAGATCCACCC
>SXHE01000417.1 GCA_005773755.1 Planctomycetia bacterium | reverse complement strand
GGTGAGCGCGTTGCAGGTGCTCAAGCCGGGCGAACCCGATGAGCCACTCAAGGCACGAGCCGATGCCCTCAACTGGGACATCGACCGCGCCGTTAAGCTCATTACCGGCTGATGCCTACGACTTTGCAATCGGCCTACCATCCTATCACGGTTCGCCTCCGACATCGCACCGGCGCGGCCGTTCAGGAATAATCTCCTCTCTCGTGCATCGTGCCTGTGTGGGCGCGCGAACTTGCGGGCCGCGCGTGTGTCTCCTTCAACAAGCATGTTGCAACAACTTCGTCACCGGTTTCAGAGGAAGCAACCCGTGCAAGAAACGGCGGTCGGACTACTGGCGGGCGGCGCGGTGCTGGGCCTGCTCGCGAGCATGTGGGGCAAGATCAAGGGGCTGATGTGGCGGGTGCTCGGCCTGTTCGTGCAGCGTGTCGAGATCCCCACCGAGCCGGGCCACGAGGCGCTCATCGCGTACCTCATCGCCCACTACCGGCGGTCCCGCAACTACGACAAGATGTACGGCGCGAGCTGGGAGTACCAGCGCGACGGGCGCTACGGCCTGATCCCCTACGAGGTGTTCGGCAACCGCTCGCTCATCCTGTGGAGCGGCTGGTTCCCGTTCCTGTTTAGCAACCAGGTCGAGAACAAGGCCGCCAGCGGGAAGGGCACCAACGACTCGTCCGGCGGTGCCGGCGGGATGAAGGTTCACTCCACGCTGATTTTCATTCGCGGCACGCTGAACGTCGAGGCGCTGCTGCGCAGCGCCTGCGACGCGCGCAACAACATCTCGTGGGCGGTCGAGGACCAGCAGACCGCGACCGCGAACCGGTTCTGCATCCACCACGTCCCCGAACGGCCCGGCGCGGACGGCGGCTGGAACGGCGGCAGCGACGGCCTCGCGTGGTACCAGCAGGGCAACTACCGGCTGCTCGCGCACACGCCGGACCAACTGGGCAAGGCCCGGACGAATAACGGCAAGGCGCTCGACCACCTCATCTTCCCGCAGCGCGTGAAAGACCTGATCAACGAGATCTCGCTGTGGCGCAAGAGCAAGGATTGGTACCTGGGGAAGGGCCTCCCGTGGACGCGCGGCTGGCTGCTGTACGGCCCGCCGGGCACCGGGAAGACCGCGCTGGCGCGGGCGTTCGCCGAAGACCTGAACATGCCGATCTACGTCTACAACCTCGCGGAGATGAGCAACCACGAACTCATCAAGGCGTGGACCGAGATGCAGACCAACACGCCGTGCATCGCGCTGATCGAGGACATCGACAACGTGTTCCACGGGCGCGAGAACGTCGTTCGCCGGTCGAGCTTCTTCTCGATGATGGTGCCCGAAAAGAAGGACAGTGACAACAACAGCGGCGACAAGAGCCGCGGGCCGTTGGGCGCGCCGCTCACGTTCGACTGCTTGCTGAACTGTCTCGACGGGGTGGAGCGGGCCGACGGCATCTTCACCATCATCACGACGAACGACCTGACCAAGATCGACCCGGCGCTGGGCCTGCCGCGCCAGTTGCCGGATGGCACGACGGAGTTCATCAGCACGCGGCCGGGGCGCGTGGATAAGGCCGTCGAACTGACCTACATGGAGCCGTGCGACAAGAAGCGGATGGCGGCGAAGATTCTGGGCGAGTACGAGCCGGCGCACCTGGAGATGCTCGACTTCATCGACAAGTTCCCGGACCTGCCGGAAACGCCCGCCCAGTTCCAGGAGCGGTGCGCGCAAGTGGCGCTCAAGTGCTTCTGGCGCGACCTGCAGCGCGCGGCCGAACCGCAACCGGTGGATTCGGACGAGCCGCGCGACGAGGGCTACTTCGGCGACGCCGCCCGGCGCGTCATGGCGCAGAGCCGGTAGTCTTCGTTTCGGGATCGGTGCCGCGTGTTTTGTCTTGGCCCTCTCCGCTTGCGGGAGAGGGTGGCCGCGCTTCGCGGCCGTAACCAGGGGCACCCACCTGTACCGCGCCAACGGCAGAAGCACTCAACCGAGCACGTTTGACCCGATTGTCGCGACCGGATCACGACCGACTGGCTGCCAAGAGAGTGCGACCGCCGGTCGCGGTCGATTGCGTAACGGCCCTTCTCCTCCCGCGTGCCCGACTTGATTCACCCCGCGCGCGCGCCTACAATTCCGCAGACTCAACGCTCATCGGCCCGGCCCGCGGCGACCCCTCCCACCAACCGCGCGCACCGGCGTATGATGGACCTAGAGCCGGACACGGCTTCATCCCCCCTCGCGGGAGACGGCGTAGATGTATGAGCGCTTCACGGATCGTGCCCGCAAGGTGATGCAGCTCGCCAACCAAGAGGCGCAGCGCTTCAACCACGAGTACATCGGCACCGAACACGTCCTCCTCGGCCTCGTGAAGGAAGGGTCGGGGGTCGCGGCCAACGTGCTGAAGAACCTGGACATCGACCTGCGCAAGATCAGGTTGGAGGTCGAGAAGATCGTCCAGCACGGGCCGGGCGGCGAGCAGGTCGTCATGGGCCGGCTCCCGCACACCCCGCGGGCCAAGAAGGTCATCGAGTACTCCATCGAGGAGGCTCGGAACCTGAACCACAACTATGTCGGTACCGAACACCTCCTCCTCGGCCTCTTACGAGAGCAGGAGGGCGTCGCGGCCCAGGTTCTGATGAACCTCGGCCTCAAGCTCGAAGACGTTCGCGAAGAAGTCCTGAATCTACTGGGGCACAACATGCCGAACGAATCCGAAGGCGGGCGCGAGGATCGCAGCGGGCGCGAGGGCCGCGAAGGGCGCGACGGCGGCGAGCGCACCGGCCGCAGCAAGTCCAAGACCCCGGCCCTCGACAGCTTCGGCCGCGACCTGACCGAACTGGCCCGCCAGGGCAAGCTCGACCCGGTCATCGGCCGCGCCGCCGAGATCGAGCGGGTCATCCAGATCCTGTCGCGCCGCCAGAAGAACAACCCGGTGCTGCT
>SXHE01000416.1 GCA_005773755.1 Planctomycetia bacterium | reverse complement strand
GAGAGGACTTTTGTGCAAGGATTTTGCGCACGGCCACTTCGCCCGCCGGCGCGAACTCGGGTACTGAGGATTTGTGCAACAGTTTTCGCAAACTACCAATTCGAGCGCCGGCGCGTGGGTGAGAGGGCACCGTGCGGGGTGGCCCGCACGGTAACAGTTCCACACGATCCCGTATCCCGTCGAGGGCCAGCCATGTCCCGGCCGACACGAAGCGGATTCACTCTGATCGAAGTTCTGGTCGTGTTCCTCATCATCGCGGTTCTGGTCGCGATGCTGCTGCCGGCGACCCGGCGCGTGCGCGAACCGGCCGCGCGCATGGCGTGCGCGAACAACCTCAAGCAACAGATGATCGCGTTCCACAGCTACGCAGACACCCAGGGCCGCCCGCCCACCATCAACCCGGACGCGCCCGACAACCGGTTGCTGCCGACCGGGTGCTTCGGCCCCGGCGCGGTTCCCGACGAGCGCCTTAGTTGGATCGTCACGCTGCTTCCGTACCTCGAGCAGGACAACCTCTACAAGCAGTTCGACCGCGAGAAGGGGTACGGGGGCAACCTCGTACCCTCCCAAACGCTACTCAAGGTGTTCCTCTGCCCCACCGCGAACCCGGCACCGGGCGACATGGTGACGCACTACGTCGCGCTGTCCGGCATCGGTTACGATGCCGCGTCGCGGCCGGCGGGCGCGGCCGGCAACGGCTTCATGGGTTACGACCGCGTGACCTCGTGGGCGGCGTTCAAGGGCGGCACGTCGAACACGATCGCGCTGATGGAGACGCGCGCCGCGCTCGGACCGTGGGCCCGCGGCGGCCCGTCCACCCTGCGCGGGTACGACCCCGCCGACGCGCCGCCCGTCGGCGACCAGCGGACGTTCGGCGGGCACAACAAGGGAACCCAAGTGGCGCTGGCCGACGGCTCGGTCCGGTTCATCAGTTCCTCGATCAACCCGCACAACCTGTCCGCCGCGATCACCGTCGCCGGCGGCGAGTCGTTCAATCTGGACTGAGCGCCGCCGTGCGATACCGAATCCTGATGACGGTTCTGCGCCTGGTCGCGGTCGTGTTGATCCTGCGCGTGCTGGTCACGATCTTGGCGCAGTACCCCGACTACTTCCCGCCCAACTTCGATTCCCTCTTCCTCCAGGGCCGCGAGGCGACCTTCACCGGCACCTACCGCGTCGCGTTCTACGTCCACATCTTCTCCGCGCCATTCGTGTTGGTGAACGGGCTGATCCTGTTGAGCGAACGTGTGCGCCGCCGGCGCGGTGGGCTGCACCGCGCCCTCGGTCGGTTGCAAGTGGTCGTGTTACTGGTGTTCGTATTGCCGAGCAGTGTGGTGATGTCGCGACACGCCTTCGGCGGTCGGCCGGCGGGCCTGAGCTTCGTGCTGCTGTCGGTGGCGGCCGCGACGTGTGCGGTCGCCGGTGTCGCGTCCGTGCGCCGTCGCCGCTTCGACCGGCACCGGCGCTGGATGCTCCGCTGCTACGTCCTGATCTGTTCGGCGGTGGCCCTTCGCCTGCTCTCCGGCGCGGCGGGCCTGCTCGGGGTGACGAGTCCCGAAGGCGCGTACATCGTCGCGGCCTGGGCCAGTTGGCTGTTGCCGCTCGCGGGCTACGAACTGTGGGAGCGATTGCCGGCGCAGCGCGCCGCGGTTTCCGCTCGCGCCGCGACCGGGTATCATGGGGCGGCGGTTGATCGAAGCGAACCGGAGGGCCGATTGCGATGAACTACATCGACGCGCACGTTCACGTCTGGACACCGGACACCGCCCACTACCCGCTCGCGGCCGGATTCAAAAAAGACGACATGAAGCCGCCGTCGTTCACGCCGACGGACCTGTTCAAGCACTCCAAACCGGCCGGGGTCACGCGCGTCAACCTGATCCAGATGAGCTTCTACGGGTTCGACAACTCGTACATGCTGGACGCGATCAAGCTGTACCCGGAGGTGTTCGTCGGCACCGCGGTCATCGACCCGGGGGCCGAACCCGTGAAGCGCATGCGCGAACTCGCCGGCAAGGGCGTTCGCGCGTTCCGCATCCGGCCGGGACTGGTCAAGGCTGATAAGTGGCTGGAGCCGGAGGGGTACGCGGCGATGTTCGCCGAGGGCGCGAAGGCGAACCAGGCCATGAGTTGCCTCATCAACCCGGCCGACCTGCCCGAACTGGACCGCATGTGCAAGAAGTACCCGGACACACCGGTCGTCATCGACCACCTGTGCCGCATCGGTGGCGACGGCACCATTCGCGACAAGGACACCGACGCCCTGTGCGCGATGGCGAAGCACACGCGGGTGATGGTGAAGGTCGGGGCGTTCTACGCCTTCGGCGCGAAGAAGCCGCCGTACGCCGACCTCGTGCCGCTCGCGAAGTCGGTCATCAAGGCGTTCGGCGCGAAGCGGTGCATGTGGGAAACCGACTGCCCGTTCCAGGTCGGCACCGGGCACACCTATCAGGACAGTGTGGACTTCGTGCTGAAGAAGCTCGACTTCCTGACCGCCGACGAACGGGACTGCTTGATGCGTAAGACCGCCGAGGAGTTCTTCTTCAAGAAGAAGTGACGCCCCGCTCTCCTGTCAGCCCTTCACGACTTCCTTGACGACGCGGCCGGACACGTCTGTGAGGCGGAAGTCGCGGCCGGCGTGCCGGTACGTCAACTTCTCGTGGTCGAAGCCCATCAGGTGCAGCACGGTCGCGTGCAGGTCGTGGACGTGGACCTTGTCCTGCACGGCCTTGAACCCGAAGTCGTCCGTTGCGCCGTAGGTCGTGCCCCCCTTCGCGCCGCCGCCGGCCAGCCACATCGTGAACCCGTGGTGGTTGTGGTCGCGACCGTCGCCGCCCTCGGTGGTCGGGGTGCGGCCGAACTCGCCGCCCCACATCACGAGCGTGTCGTCGAGCAGCCCGCGGGCCTTGAGGTCCGTCAGCAGCGCCCCCGCGGCCCGGTCCATGTCGGCCGCGAGCGTGCGCGTCGCGTTGTTGTGGTTGCCGTGCGTGTCCCACGGCTGACCGTTGCCGTAGTAGATTTGCGTGACGCGGACGCCGCGCTCGGCCAGCCGCCGCGCGAGCAGACAGGCGTTCCCGAAGTGCGTGCGGCCGTACATGTCGCGTACCCGCACCGACTCGCGGGACAGGTCGAAGGCGTCCGACGCCGCGGTCTGCATTCGGAACGCGGTCTCCATCGTCTGGATGCGGGCCTCCAGCGCCGGGTCGCCGCCGCGCGCGGTCGCGTGGTCGCGGTTCAGTTCGCCCAGCAGGTCGAGCTGCTTGCGCTGGGCCGCGGCGGTAGTGGTCGGGTTGTGCAGGTGCGGGACCATCACGCGCGGGTCGAGGTTCGAGTGGTTGATGTACGTTCCCTGGAACTCGGACGGGAGGAACGAACTGGCCCACAGTTCGGCGAACCGCACCGGGCGACCGGGGCACAGCACCACGAACCCCGGCAGGTCGGCGTTCTCCGTCCCGAGGCCGTAAGTGAGCCACGCGCCGAGGCTGGGTCGGTTCGGGGTGAGCACGCCGCTGTTCATCTGGAACAGGGCCGGGCCGTGGTTCGGGTTGTCGCCGTGGACCGCGCGGAGCACGCACAGCTCGTCCGCGTGGCGCGACAGGTGCGGGAGCAGCTCGCTCATCTCCAACCCGCTCTGCCCGTACTGCTTGAACTTGAACGGCACGTTCAGCAACCCGCCGGTCGGCCGCTCGGTGCGCAGATCGACCTCCTTCGGCCGCTGTCCGGCGAACTTGGTGATCGCCGGCTTCGGGTCGAGGAAGTCCGGGCCGAACGCGCCGCCGTTCATGAACAGGTGGATGACGCGCTTGGCCCGCGGCTTGAGGTGCGGGCCGCCCGGCGCGCCCGCGGTCGCGGTCGGGGCGAGCAGGGCCGCGAGGCCGAGCGCGCCGACCCCACCGCCGAGCCGGAGGAGCGCGTCGCGGCGGGAGGGTTCGAGCGCGGGACGAGTAAGCATCGGGCAGCTCCGTTGCTCTGGCGAGGCGCGGTCCGGGAGTGTCGGTGTAGCAACCAGCATACACCGCGAGCGGGCACCGCGCCCACGCCCTTTACTTCTTCGCCGGTTCCAGCAGCCCGCGGGCCTTCATCCAGTCGCCGGCGCGGTCGGGCCAGCTCGCGCACGGGTGCGGTACTTTCTTGATCCCGTACCCGTGACCGCCGGTCGCGTACAGGTGCAGCTCTGCCGACACGCCGGCCTGCTTGAGCGCGCTGTACAGCGCGACGCTCCCCTCGCTCGTCACCGGGTCGTCGGTCGAGTGCGCGAAGAACATCGGCGGGCTGTCCTTCTTCACCACGAACTCCGGCTTCAGCTTCCCCTCTTTGTCGGTGAGGTACGCGGGGTAGACGAGGATCGCGAAGTTCGGAACGTGGCTGAAGTTGCACGCGGGGTCGACCGGCGTGTACGCCAACTTCTCGGTCAAGCAGGTACACACAGTGAGGTGCCCGCCGGCGGAGAAGCCGAGCATCCCGACACGGTCGGGGTCGATGTTCCACTCCTTGCTACCGGCCCGCACCAGCGCGACGGCCCGCTGCGCGTCCTGTACCATCGCCAGGTTGTCCGGCGTCTGGGCCTCGCGGCGCGGCACGCGGTACTTGAGCAACACGGCGGTCACGCCGCGGGGGGTGAGCCACTCGCACACCTGCGTGCCCTCGTGCCCGATCGCGAGGAGGTTGTACCCGCCGCCGTGCACGACGACGACCGCGGTGCCGTTGGCCTTACCCTTCGGCGGCGCGTACACGGTGATCGTCGGCTCGCTCACCTTGCCGACCCGCTTCACGTCCTTGTCGTTCTTGGGCGGCGTCACCACCTCCGCGCCGATGTCCTTCGTCTCGCCGGGCGCTTTCCCCGGCCACAGCTTAATGGGGTCCGCGGCTTCTGAGCGGGGGGCGTAAGCCCCCTGTGCGAGAGTGAAGGCGAATGTGAGTAGCAGAGCAAG
>SXHE01000415.1 GCA_005773755.1 Planctomycetia bacterium | reverse complement strand
GGCGGTGTAGGCGTGAACGGCGGCGTCCGGGCAGAACTCGCGCACCCGCGCGAGCTGCCGGTACTCCGGCCTGAAGTCGTGCCCCCAGTGGCTCACGCAGTGGGCCTCGTCCACCGCGACTGTATGTGCATTCGCGTCGCGCAGCAACTGGTAGGTGCTGGTGTTCACCAGTCGTTCGGGCGAGGTGAACACGAGCCGCGTCTCGCCGCGGCGGATCGCGGCGCACGTCGCGCCCCACTCGCGCTCGGTCACGGTGCTGTCGAGCCGCGCGGCCGGGACGCCGATGCGCGTCAGCCCGTCCACCTGATCTTTCATGAGCGCGATGAGCGGCGACACGACGACCGTGAGGCCGTCGCGCACCAGCGCCGGGGCCTGATAGCACAGCGACTTGCCGCCGCCGGTAGGCAGCACGCCGAGCGAGTCGCGGCCCGCGAGCGACGCGCGAATGGCCTGTTCTTGCAGCGGGCGCAGCGTCGAGAACCCCCAGTGCCGCTTGACGGCGGCGACCAGCGCCGGGGGCAACTTCGGAAGGGGGGCGGCCATCGCGAGGGTCCAGGTGGAGTGGTGCGAGACGTGTACCGTAGCTGAACAGAAGTTGTGTGTCTATGTCGGGTTCGGCAACAGGTTGCGCACTGTTCGTTCCCGTTCGGCGTGAAGTCTGGTAAGTTATCTGCTGTTGGGCGGCGGAGCGCGTGCGCGGGAGCGGACATGGGCATCCAGGATCGGGACTACTACCGCGAGGGACCGAGCTTTCTGGACCGCGTCGGCCAGCAAGGGGCTACCGTTTGGCTCGTTGCGATCACCTGCGGCATCTTCTTCGGTCAGATGCTCACGGCCGGCCCGCCGGCGCGGGGCAACCCCGTCCTCCTCAGCCCGCTCGTCACTTACGGCGCGTTCGATCAGACGCAGGTGATGGCCGGTGAGGTGTGGCGGCTGCTCACCCCGCTGTTCCTGCACTCCGGCATCTTCCACATCTTCGGCAACATGCTCGTACTGTACTTCACCGGCACGCGGCTCGAAGAGCGGTACGGGAGCCGCGAGTTCGTGCTGCTGTATCTCGCGTCCGGGCTGTTCGCGAGCCTGGTGTACATGGCCGCGCAACTGGTCGGGCTTGCGGACACCGCCCGCGCGGTCGGCGCGAGCGGGGCCGTGTTCGGCGTGCTGATCGTGTACGCGTTCCATTTCCCGCGCCAACAGGTGCTGCTGTTCTTCGTGATCCCGATGCCGGTATGGTTGCTCGCGACGCTGTGGGTCGGCTACGACGCGATCTCCGCGACCGGCGAGCTGGCGAACCCGAACGTCCCGCGCGGGCGCACCGCGTACTTCGCGCACCTGGGCGGGGCATTCTTCGGACTGCTCTACTACCAATTGGAACTGAAGCTCAGCGCCCCCTTCGTGCGGTCGCCGCGCGCGCGGGCGCGGCCGAAGTTACGGGTCCTGCCGTCGCCCCTGAGCGAGCCGCGCGAGCCGGAACCGGTCGGTGTGCCGGTGCAGGCCGCCGCTGCCGCGCCGCCGCCCGCGAAGGCCGCCGACGAGCAGCTCGAGGCCAAACTCGACGCCGTGCTGGAGAAGGTGTCCAAATACGGACAGGAAAGCCTGACCGACGAGGAGCGCGAAATCCTGTTCCGGGCCAGCGAACTGTACAAGAAGCGCCGCAAGTAACGGAGCCAACAATGCCCCTGTACGTGTACACCTGCCGCACGTGTGAGCACAACTTCGAGGCGCTCGTGAGCGCCCGCGTCGCGACCGCGGTGAAGTGCCCGAAGTGCGAGAGCGAGGAGCTGGATCGGCTCATTGGGCTGCCGGGCCCCGGCCGCGTGACCGAGGGCGCGCCGGCCACCAACTGCCGCGGCGACGGCCCGCCGTGCGGGGCCTCGTGGTGCGGGCGCAAGGGGTGACCGCGCGACTTGTCCCCGCGCACGGCGCGCGTATAACTATGACGGTCGAAAGAGCCTGCGGGCGGTTGTCGACCACCGCGCGTGCGCCAGTTTCGCCCGCTTCTCCGCGCAATATTCTGGGACGATCATCAATGACCGACGACGAGCAGGCCAAGCGTTGTGCCAAGATGCTGTCCGCGATCGCGGAACCGCACCGCATTCGCATCATCGAGTGTCTTCGCGCCAAGTCGATGAACGTGACGCAGCTCGCGCAGGAACTTGAGATGGAAATCGTCAACGTGTCCCACCACCTGAGCGTGATGCGGGACGCCGGTCTCGTCGAGTTCGACAAAGAGGGCCGGTTCGTCAACTACTCGCTGCACCCGAAGGTGTTCCACAACGACTCGAACAAGACCACCTTCGTCGAACTGGGCTGGTGCCGCGTCGAGATCCCGCACAACTGATCCGGTCGACCGGTGGCCGGCCTCACTGAGGCCGGAGCTACGCGGCGCGTGCAGCACCGGGGTCAATGACCCCGGCTACAGGAAGATCACCCGCCGTAGAGCGCCGGCGGGTACACCTCGACTCTCAATCGCGCGGGCAACACCTCGACCACCAGCTCGTTCAGATCGTCTTCCGGCACGCACACGAACTCGCCGTCCGCGTGGACGCACAGCGGGATTTCGCACCGAACTTCGATGTGCGCGGCGCGGCCGAGCGCGAGCAGTTTGTGGTTGGTCGGCAGCGTGCCGCGGACCATTGCCGGCAGGTAGCGCATCAGGTGCCAGCGTTTGAGCCGCGTCGCGTGCATGTAGTCGAACTGGCCGTCCGTGAGACTGGCACCGGGGCGCAGCGGGAAGTTTCCCTCGCGCTGCGCGTTCAGCACCGAGAGCGCGAGCGTCGGCGTCGTCACCGCGCGGCCGTCGAAGCGGACCGTCATCGTCGGGGTCTTGAAGTGTTTTGCCATCGACTTGACGAACGCCCAGGCATAGAGCGGCAGCCCCTTGAGCCAGCGCGTCTTTCGGGCCTCGCCGTTCACCATCCCGTTGAACCCGACGCCGAGGTTGCACACGAAGTACCGCTCGCGCGTGCCCGCGCGCACGCGGCCCACGTCGATGCTCAGGGTTTCCGTCGGTAAGTTCTCCGCGTGCCGCTTCCACCACGCGCTCGTGCCGAGCGTGTAGGCGAAGTCGTTGGCCGAACCGAGCGGCCAGACGCCGAACACCGGGTCGCGCCCGCTTTGCAGGACGCCGTTGGCGACCTCGTGAACGGTGCCGTCGCCGCCGGCCGCGACCACCTTCGCGAACCCCTCGTCGCTCGCGACGCGCGCCAACTCCTCCGCGTGCCCGGCCCGCGCGGTGGGGCGCAGCTCAACACCGGTCGCGAGCGCCGGCGGCAGCGCGCGAAGCAGGCGTTCCGCCCTTCCGCGGCCCGCGGCCGGGTTGTAAATCACACAGGTGCCGCCGGGCATGGGAACCTCGCTCGCGGTCGCGGTGTCCGTTCGCGGGGTAACATACGGACTCGAACTTCTTGGCGAACGGCCGGTGTAAGCCGGCCGGTGTTTATCGATGAACGGCATCCTGGTAATCGACAAGCTCGGCGGGATGACCTCTCGCGACGCGGTAAACCGCGTGCAGCGCTGGTTCCCGCGCAAGACCAAGATCGGGCACACCGGCACGCTCGATCCGCTGGCAACGGGCGTGCTTGTCGTGTGCGTCGGACTCGCCACGCGCCTCGCGGACTACGTTCAGGCAATGGGCAAGAGCTACGCCTCGCGCTTCCGGCTGGGCGCGACCAGCACGAGAGACGACGCCGACGGCGATGTGACCGAGACGCCGAATGCACCGACCCCAACTCGCGACCAACTCGACGCGGCGCTCGCGCGATTCATCGGCGTGATCGAGCAAGTGCCGCCCGCGGTGAGCGCGCTGCGAGTTGGCGGAAGGCGGGCGCACGACCTCGTGCGGAAGGGGCGGGAAGTCGCGCTCGCAGCTCGCGCCGTGCGCGTCGACGCGATCCGCGTGAACCGCTTCGAGTGGCCGTTTCTCGATGTCGAAGTGGATTGCGGGAAGGGCACCTACATCCGCTCGATCGCGCGCGACCTCGGCGCGGCGCTCGGCTGCCGCGGTATGGTGCAGACGCTCCGGCGCACGCGCGTCGGGCCGTTCGCGGCGGAGCAGGGCGTCGGCGTGGACGCCCCGCCCGCGGAGTTGAAGCTGCTGCCGATGCTCACGGTGCTGGCCGGGGTCCCACAACTGCCCCTGACCGCAGAGGAAGCGCTGCGCTTGCGGCAGGGTCAGCGCGTCCCCATCGCCCCGGCGAGCGGGGGGCGTCAGCCCCCCGAGTCTGTGGAACTCGCGCTGCTCGACGAATTGGGCGAACTGCTCGGCATCGGCATCGTCGAGCGCGGCGTGCTCGTCACGCGCGTCATGTTCCACCAGTGACCTACTCGCCCTTCAACTCCTTCAGGTTCTCTTCCAGCGAGGTGATTTGCTTCTCGATGTCGGCGAGCAAATCGCGCTGAGCCTGCACCACCTCGGCGGGCGCGCTGCTTACGAACTTCTCGTTCGCGAGCTTCGCCTTCGTGCCCTCCAGCGACTTCTTCTTGTCCACGATCTGCTTCTCAAGGCGCTTGGCCTCGGCCGCTTCGTCGATGTGACCGGCGAGCGCCACGTACGCCTCAAACTCCGGGCGCACCACGCCGCCGCTCGGCTTCGGCTTCGGCACCGCCGGCCCCGCGGTCAGGGTGGCGATGCTCGCCAGCGGGCCGATGAACGCGGCCAGCGCGTTGAACTCCGCGGCCACCTCCGCGCTGCACTTCACGGCCACGTCGAGCTTCGTCTTGTCGTCCACCTGATAGCGGTTGCGCACCTCGCGCACGCCGCGCACGAGTTCCTGCATCCGCGCGAACCGCGCTTCCACGTCGGCGCTGATCCACGCCTCCGGGTACGACGGCCACTTGGCGATGCACGCGGCCTCTTCCGCCTTCGCCGGGGTCGGTAGCCCGCGCTCGGGGGCCGCTTCGCCCAACGCCTCCCACAGCGACTCCGACACGAACGGCATCACCGGCTGCACCAGCCGCAGAATGCCGTCGAGCACGCCGGCCAGCACGCGCTGCGCTTGCGGGCGCGCGGTGGCGTCTTTGAGCCGGCCCTTGCTCATCTCGATGTACCAGTCGCAGAACTCGCTCCACACGAAGTCGTACACGAGCCGGGCCACGTCGCTGAACTTGTAGCCGTCGAGCGCCGCGGTCACCGCCTTCGTGTTGGTCGCCAGTCGCGACAGCAGCCACCTGTCCTCGGTGGGCAGTTCGTCCAGCTTCACCGGGCCGGGCGTGTAGCCCTCCAGGGTCATCAGCAGGAACCGCGTCGCGTTCCACATCTTGTTCGCGAAGTTCCGGCCCTCCTCGAAGCGGTCGGAGCCTTGCTTCGCGGTCGGGCGGTCGGGGTCTTCCGTCGGCCACGGCCCGCCGGGGCGGAACTCCTTCTTGCACTCCGGGCAAGTGAGCTTCTTGGTCCGCATGTACATGTGCTCTTGCTTCACCGCCACGTCTTTCTTGCAGTGCGGGCAGATGTTCGCCACGGGCAGCTTCGAGTCCTGCGTCTCGGTGGCGAGCTTCACCATGCCGTAGCGCATGGCATCGGTGCCGTACAGGTCGATGATGTCGAGCGGGTCCACCCCGTTGCCCTTCGACTTGCTCATCGTCTCGCCGAAGCCGTCGAGCACCTTCGGCGTGATGTACACCTGATGGAACGGGATCTCGCCCACGTTGTACAGACCGGTGAGCACCATCCGCGCCACCCACAGCGTGATGATGTCGCGCGATGTCACCAGCACGGATGTGGGGTAGTACGAGCGCATCGCGTCCCAGTCGGGCGCGGTGCGGTCGGCGCGCTCCTCCGGCAGCGCCGGCCCCGTCGAGCCCAGCGTGCTGTGCGGCCACTGCGCCGAAGAGAAG
>SXHE01000414.1 GCA_005773755.1 Planctomycetia bacterium | reverse complement strand
GCCTCGCGGCGGTCGAGCAGGATCAGCGCGACCAGTACGAGAACCGCGACCCGCTCGCGCGGCGTGATCGCCAGCGACACGGTGCTGGTGTGCCGCCGGCCGGTGAACAGCAACAGGTACGCTCGCATGATCGCGATCCCGTTGAGCGCGGCCGCCAGCAGCGCGCCCACGCCGACCACCGGGCGCGCTTCGACCAAACCCGTGAACAGCATTTCCGACGCGACGAACCCGATCGTACCGGGGAACCCGACCACCGCGAGACCGCACAGCAGGAAGCCGACCGCGAGCGTCGGCGAGTGGTCGTACAGCCCGCGGTACTCGCTCAGCGCCAGCCGGCCGACGCGCGATTCGAGCGCGCGGAGCGTGAGGCCCAGCCCGCCGAGCGACAGCCCGGCCGCCAGCCACAGCACCAGCGCTCCGGTCAGGCCGACGGTCGCGTGCGGGTCCAGCCCGACCATGATGAGCGCGGACTGACTGAGGAACAGGTACGCGAAGAACCGGCGGGCGTCGGTCTGCACGAGCGCCATTCCTGCGGCGTACACGACCGTGACGAGCGCCGCGACGTTCATGCCGACGAGCGCCCACTCCGGCGCGACCGGGAGCACCAGTCGCACCGCGAGGTACGCCCCGGTCAGCGGGGTGACGAACAGGAGCGCGTTCCCGAACGTGCCGTTCTCACACAGGTCGGCCACCCACAGGTGAAACGGGACAACCCCGCCGCGCACCAGCACGGCGAGCACCAGCAGCACCCCCGCGAAGCCGCGCGCGGCGTCCGCGAGCGCCCACCCCGCGACCAGCAGCGCGACGAACGCGCCCGTGTGGAGCAGGTACACGCGCGTCGGCATTTTCCGCTCGCGCAGCTCGAACAGCGGTGGGAGGGTCGCGGCGGCGAGCAGGCCGATGATTGCCCACGGGTCGGTGCTCGCGAACGCGGCCAGGCGCAGCGCCGCGCCGGCCAGCATCCAGGCGAACGACACCTGCGTGATCTTCGTGCGCGCCGTCGAGAGCGCCGTCAGGAAGTGTAACAGCGCGACCAGCGGCAACAGCGGGGCGCTGAACTCGTCCACCGCGAACCCGGTCCCCGCTTCGCGCGGCAGCAGCCCCCACTTCGCAGGGACGTGCAGCACGAACCCCAGCGCCGCGAGGACCGTACACGCCAGCGCCGCGGCGCTGAACCCGACGCACCAGCGGTACGCCGCGTCCGGGTGGCGCGCGCGACCCACGAACACCGCGCCAACCAGCGACACGGCGACACACAGTTCGACCCACGACAGCGCGAACGGATTCATTGTGGGCGCTCCGCGGTCGCGACGACGGGTTCGGGGTGTGCTTCGGCCCGCGCTTCGAGTCCGGGCGATGCGGCGGCGGGCGCACCGTTGAGGCGCGCCGTCAAGCGGCGCTCGGCCGCGTCGATCCGCCGGAACAGCGCGAGGAACGGGCGCACCACGAACCGGACGAGCAGCGCGTCGAGATACCCGCGCTCCAGGGCGAACCGGTACAGCCGCCCGTGCCACCCGGCGGGTACGAGCAGCGCCGCCAGCGGCGGACGACCGCGGAGGCGCGTGCCGAGCGCGTCTTCCAGGTGCCGGTAGTCCTGCAATAGTGTTGGGGCACGGAGGAACTGTAACGTCCGCAAACAGGCGTGGCCGATCAGGTGCACAAGTGCGACGTACCACAGCACCGGGAACCAGTGACCTAGCCCGATCTCCGCGACGATAATCCCGACTTGCGCGAGCGACGCGAACGACAGCGCGCTCTTGATGTCCGTCTGCACGGTCGACGCGACGTAAGCGAACAGCGCCGTCCCCAGCCCGACCGCGATCACGATCAGCGCGAGGGCCGCGGACGCGGTCAGCAGCGCGTTCGAGCGCAACAGCAGGAACGCGCCGAAGTGAACGGAGAGCGCGCCGTAGAACACGGCGCTGCTGGGCGTCGGTCCCTCCATCGCGCGCGGTAGCCACCCGGACAGTGGCAGTAGGGCCGATTTCCCTAGCGCCGCGCCGAGCAGCAGCACGCCCACGAGCAGCGCCTGCGCCTCAGTCAGCGGCGAGCGCTCGTGAGGCCAGTGCCCCGCGCCCAGGAACTTGTCGAAGTCGCCGCCGCCGGTGAGGACGTGAACCGCGATGGCAGCCAGCACCAGCGCCACGTCGGTGGTGCGGTACACGCCCCACACCCACAGCCCGTTGCGCGACGGGGCCGGGCGCTCGTGGAAGTACGCGACCAGCAGCGCGCTCGACAGCCCGACCAGTTCCCACCCGGCGAACAGGGTCTCGATGGTGCCGGCCAGCGTAGCCACGACCATGCCGAGGACGAACACCGCGTACAGCACGAAGAACCGGTTGTAGCCGCGCTCGCGGTGCAGGTACTTGGTGGCGAAGTGCGCGACCGCGCCGCACAGGGCAAGGGCCAGAACCAGGAACGGGGCCGAGAGCCGGTCGAACACGAACTTCACGGCGAAGTGGTAGTGCGGGGCGCGGCCGGGAGTGGTGCCGGTGCCCGTCGCCGCCGGGTCGCCGATCGACACCCAGTCGCCAAAGTCGAGGGTGACGTTCGCGCGACCGGTGGCGAGCATCCCCGCGCCGCCGGCGACGGCCGCGACGAAGGCGACGCCGACGCACCACCGCACCAGCCGCGCGGTGTGGGCCTCGCCCAGCGGCCGGTCCGCGAGCGAGGTCAGCCCCAGCACGAGCAGCAGCACCGCCGGGGCCGACACGACGACCAGCGCGAGTGCGGTTATCAGGGTCGCGGAATCGGGCATCAAGCCTTCCATCTGAGGGGCAGCGGGCGCAGTTCGGGGCCGTCGGCGGGTTGGTCGGCCGCCACCGCGTTCGGGCCGATCTCGGCGAACTCCAGGAAGTCGCGCCAGCCGCGATACCAGTCGAGCGAGGTCGCGGCGACCGGCAGGCTCGTCGACTGCGGTGCGTGCGTCTGGAAGTCGCCGTTGCGGTACACCCAGACCGCCGACGAGAGCGGGTCGAGCAGTGCCAGGTGCACCCAGCCGTTGCGCGTCATGCTCTCGACCGTCCTCCCGACCGGCGTGTCCTGCTTCATGATCGCGCGCATCTTGTCCGGTGTCGTCTCGCACACGATCAGCAGCCGCACCGGTTCGTGGATCTCGACCATTTGCCACGGCAGCCCGGTGCGCAGGTCGCTCGCGGCCCCGTCCATCACCCCCAACAGCGACGTGATGTTGTGCGGCAGCTTAGTACCGCAGCCGTAGCCCGCGGGGTCGGTGTGGGAGAAGTAGTACTCCAGGTTGATGCCACCGCACACCGGGAAAATGGCCGCGAGCGTGCGCGTCAGGATCGCGGAGTCCGGCGTGTCCTGGGTCGGGTCGTAGGAGTTGAGGAACGAGCGGCGGTCGAGGAACAGCCCGCGGGTGCGCTCGCGCCGGCCGACGACGCACAGCGCGTTGGTCGCGTGCCCCCACTCCGGCCGCACCTGCGCCAGGTCTTCGGCCCGGTCGTCGAGGTGCTGCTGCGCCTGCCCCTCCGTGACCGTGAGCGGGGCCGACTCGAACCGGCGGCACCGCTCGCGCGCGTTCCGCAGCACGGCCGCATCGACGGACGCCTGCGCCGCCGCGAACTCAGCGCGGTGTGTTTCGGGCACGCGGTCGGTGTCGAAGAACGTCACGTACTCGTTGCAGGTGTTGTGGAACCCGCCGACGAAGACGGTCTCGGCCGGGACCATGATGCCGCGCGCGGCCAAGTTCG
>SXHE01000413.1 GCA_005773755.1 Planctomycetia bacterium | reverse complement strand
GGTGAGCGCGTTGCAGGTGCTCAAGCCGGGCGAACCCGATGAGCCACTCAAGGCACGAGCCGATGCCCTCAACTGGGACATCGACCGCGCCGTTAAGCTCATTACCGGCTGATGCCTACGACTTTGCAATCGGCCTACCATGATGCAGGATGTCGTCTACATTAATGCCCTACCCTTGCCAGCTTCTCTGGTCCGCGCCATCCGTAATGGCTTTTGGAATACGCCGAAGAATCGTGAGGTGTGGCGATCCCTGTTCCCAGAAGACCAGATTGTGCAGCCGCTGCTTTATGCTCTTGGAGGGATGGAAGGCGAGAGTAAGTGGTTGTGCTCAGCCGGACCAGGCTATCTCGGGGAGTCAGGAGAAGGCTTGGTTCCCGGCGACATCGATCCAGCTCGCGCGGTGTTGATAGGCGACTTGGGGCCGGATCGGTTGATTGCCCTGGATTACCGGGAGTCTGAAACACAGCCCTCGATCGTGTCACTAACGAACACCGAACATTCGTGTTGGGTTCGCGTAGCCGATGATATTGAGTCGTTCATGCGGCTACTGAGGTTGACCGAGTGAAACCAGTGGCTCGGTCAGCCGACGGATCATGCCAAAATCTCGTGGATCGGGTGGCCGCCGTAGCTGATCGGCACGGGGCGGTTGGCCTTGTCGTACACCGGCATGTCGGGGTCGATGCCCATGAGCTGGTACACCGTGGTGCAGATGTCCGCGGGGCGGATGGGGCGGTCCTTGACGTAGGCCGCTTGCGCGTCGCTCTGGCCGACGACGGTGCCGCCCTTCACGCCCGCGCCGGCGAACACCACCGAGTAGCAGTACGTCCAGTGGTCGCGGCCGGCGCTGCCGTTCACCCGCGGCGTGCGGCCCATGTCGCTCATCATCACCACCAGCGTTTCGTCCAGCAGCCCGCGGTCGTCCAGGTCCGTGAGTAACGCCGCGTAGGTCTGATCGAGGTACGGCAGGTTCACGAGTTTCAGTTGCTCGAAGTTCTTGCTGTGCGTGTCCCAATACGGATCGAGGTTCGTGGGGTGACGCGACGGGTAGCCGTCCCAGTACAGATCGACGAACCGCACGCCGCTCTCGATCAGCCGGCGGGCCACGAGCGCGCTGTTGCCGAACAGGTAGTGGCCGTAGCGGTCCTTCGTCTTGGGGCTTTCCTGGTTCAAGTCGAACGCGGTCTTCAGCGTGCTTGCCGTGAGCAGGCCGAACGCCTTCTGGCGGGTCGCGTCGTATCGGGCCGGCGCACCGCTGGCTTCCACGCGGCGCTGTTCGCGGTCGAGTTGTTGCAGCAGCGAGCGGCGGTCATCGAGCCGGTCGATGGTCATATCGGCCGCGAGCTTCGTGTCCGCGAGCTTCGGTTCGCCGAGCCACATGGGACGTCGGCCCGCCGGCGGGTTCTTGTCGATCTTCGGGTCGGTCGTGCTCCACAGCGGGTCGAACTTCTTGCCCATAAAGCCCCCGTGCGGGCCGGGCCGGTCGATGGCGAAGCCCCAGCCCAGCACCGTCGGCAGGGCGACGTAGTGCGGCAGGTCGACGCCCGCGGGCTTGAGCGATTCGACCACCGCGCCCATGCCGGGCGGGTAGGTGTCGCGCGGGATCAACTCGTTAATATCCACCGGCTGCTCGCTGCCGGTGAAACTCGGCAGCGTATTGTGGCACCCGGCCTTGTGGTTCACGCTGCGCAGGATCGCCAGCTTGTGCGCCAGCTTCGCCGTTCGCGGCATGTGCTCGCAAATCTGGATGCCGGGCACGTTGGTCTGCGTCGGCTTGAACTCCCCGCGAACCTCGACCGGCGCGTTCGGCTTCAGGTCCCACATGTCTTGCGTGGGCGCGCCGCCGTGCAGGTAGATGACGATGACGTTCTTCGCGACGGCGTTCGCCTTGCCGCGCGCTTCGGCCGCGAACAGGTTCGGCAGCGTGAGGCCCGCGCCGAGAACGGTCGAAGCGCCGACGGTGAGCGCCTCGCGCCGGGTGACGCCGTCGCAGAACCGGTGGGGAGAGCCGAGAACACGCAGCATGGGCAAGCCTCCAGGGGAGATACCCGATTCTACCCTCACTCTCGACTGCGCCGCCAGTGCGTGTATACGTTTAGCGTCGGACCCGAATGGGCCGCGCCGTAAACGAGGTTCGCTCATGAAGATCGCCGACGTTCGGTTCACGGGCCTGACCGGGGGCACCGTCGAGGGCGGGTGGGCCGAGGAACTCGCGCCCGAGGACAACGTGCATACCGTTGTCGAGGTGCTGACGGACGACGGCCTCGTCGGGGTCGGCAGCACGTTCACCAGTAGCCACCTCGTAGGGGCCGCAGTGAAGTTGCTTCGGCCGTTCCTCATCGGCGAGCGCGCCGACGAACCGGCGCGCGTCAGCGAGAAGTTGCGGCAGAACACCTTCTGGCAGGGTCGCGGGGGCAGCGTCGAACACGCCATCAGCGGCGTCGACATCGCCCTCTGGGACCTGTTCGGCAAGCTCACGAAGCAGCCGGTGTCGCGGCTGCTTGGCGGCAACTACCGCACCAAGATCAAGCCCTACGGCTCGCTGCTGTTCGCGGAGCCGGACGCGCTGCGCGAGAAGCTGAAGGCCGCGGTCGCGCGCGGGTTCAAGGCGATCAAGCTCGGCTGGAAGCCGTTCGGCCGGCGCGACGCCAAGACCGACGAACTGCTGATCCGCACCGCGCGCGACACGGTCGGGCCGAACGTCGAGATTATGGTCGATGCCGGCGGCAGCGACGCCTACTGGCCGCACGGCTACAAGTGGGCGCTGCGCACCGCGCAGATGCTCGCCAACTACGACGTGGTGTGGTTCGAGGAAGCGCTCCCGCCGGACGACATCGCCGGGTTCGCGGAACTGCGCAAGAACGCCCCGCTGCCCATCGCCACCGGCGAAGTCTTCACGCGCCGCCAGAGCTTCTGGCCTCTCATCCAGCAGCACGCCGCGGACATCGTCCAACCGGACTGCACCAAGTGCGGCGGCCTGACGGAAGCGTGGCGGATCGCGTGGATGGCCTACGAGCACAACGTGCAGTGGGTGCCGCACGGCTGGAACACGGCCATCGGCCTCGCCGCGGACCTGCAACTCTCGGCCGCGATGCCGGTGGCGCGGTACGTCGAGTTCCTGACGCCGTCGCCGTACATGGAAGACCTCATCACAACGCCCTTCCGCCCCGACGCCGACGGCTACCTCACCATCCCCGACGCACCGGGTCTGGGGATCGAACTGAATCGCGACGCGCTGAAGCGCTTCGGGGTGTAGTACAATTGCGGAGCCACAAATGCTCTCCCTCGACGATCCCCGCTGGCACGAGTTGTGGACGGGGTATTCGCTTCCGAGCAAGTTCCTACCAGCGCTGCGCCGGTTGCACGATGACGTTGCGACCGCGCCCTCAGTCGTGAGCGAGTTCGATTCAGAGAACTACGTCTGTCACCAGTGTTCCGTATACCACACGACGCTCGCCGTGGTCCCACACTTCGTTCACGCCGCTGGACGCTTGCCGCCAAGTCAACGTGATAGGCTCTTGTCTTCAGCCGGTCTATACGCGCTATTGCTCGGAGTGCCTTTCGGGGCGAGAGAAGGAATGCCCGAACCTCCTGGGTGGCTGGTCGCTGACTACGAACGTGCGGTGCGAGATGCAGTACCCCTGACTGGCGAAGCACTCGTAGTGCCACCAACCGGCGCTGACGCGGAGTGTGATCGACTCCGATTGATGTCGGCACTGGCAGCGTTTCACGGGCAGCATCGTTTAGGTTGTTTACTGCAACGTGCCACCGACGGGTTCATGTGTCGGTGGTGCGAAGCAGAGTTTGACTTGCTGGCCGAATTGGGCGAGTCGGTGGTATGATGCGCCAACTGCCATTCCTGCGACGCGCAGAAGCGATTCGGGGTGTAGCGCGAGTGCGCGCTCATGTTCGTATTGACCCGCTTCAGCGGGTCGTCGCACAGGGTGCCATCGCGAGGGTCGTTCGCGCTTAGACCCTCTAGAAACAGGTCACTACGAACAAACGGCACAACCGGTAGGCTCCCACCCGCGGCAAACCCGTGGCTGTCACGCTGACAGGCCGGCCGCGCCCTGTGGCAGGCGAATCCGTTCGCGGACCGGCGATCCGCCTTGACCGGGTGGGCGCATCTGACGTATTTTCCATGGGTTAGCGCCGCGCCCACACTCTCCCGCCGGCGGCGGCACTCAGTTTGCTCAGGCTTTCATTCCAACGTTCCTTCCAGAGGCCGCGTTCCGAACGGTGCGCGCCGGGGAGGTGCCCGATGACGACCGAAACGCCCCCCCCAAACTCGTCGGGGGGCGATGCGACGAGCACGAACGACGGCGCGACCGGCGGGTTCCTCACTCGGCACCGGTTCTCGATCCTCATTGCCGACGACGACCGCGGCAACCGCGAGACCCTGGCCGAAATGCTCGACCGGCGCGGGTTCCGTACCGTGCTCGCGGCCGACGGCGGTGTGGCCGTCGAACTGGTTCAGGTGGACCTCGTTCACCTCGTCTTGTTCGAAATGCACTTGCGGCGGCTGACCGGCCTCGACGCGTTCGGGGTTATCCGTCATACGATCGACCGAATCCGGCCCGCC
>SXHE01000041.1 GCA_005773755.1 Planctomycetia bacterium | reverse complement strand
GCGAAGCCGCAAGCGGCTCGCCCCATCGAGTCGCCACCATGCGCCACCACTTCCTCTCACTCATCGCCCTGTTCACCTGCGCCGGCCCCGCGCTCGCGCAGCCCGCGCACCGCATCGAAGCGGCCGACCGGCAAACCGTCAGCGCCACCATCAGCTACGAGATTCGCACGACCAAGTTCGCGGTCAGCAAGTGGATGGTGTACCTGCCGGACGCGCCGGAACTGCCGTCGCAACACACGGTGAAGACGACCGCCGAACCCGCGGGCGTGCTGCTCGCGGAAAAGAGCCTGCTCGCGCGCCAGGTGCGGTACGTCGAGCGCACGGTCGCCAAGCCCGCGCTCGCCAGCAGCATCGCGATGACGTTCACCGTGGATGCGACGCTCCGCAGCCGCAAGCTCGTCGAACTGAAGGACGGTGAGAAGCCGCCCGCGGTCGCGGCCCTCACTGCCGACGAGCGCAAGTATTACATCTCCTCAACCACGCGCGTCGATCACGAGACGCAGGCCTTCAAGGACTGGCTGGACCGGAAGAAGTTGCGCCTCACCAAAGGGGAACACGCCTTTGACTTCGCGGCCCGCGTCCTCGACGTGATCCGCGCCGACTACCGTTTCTTCTACGACCCGGACGAGGACAAACGCGCGTCGGTGGCGTGCAAGCGCACCGCCACCGACTGCGGCGGCATGTGCTACCTGTTCGTGGGCGCGCTGCGGGCCAACGGCGTCCCGGCGCGGCTGCTGGTGGGCCGCTACGTCAAGCCGCGCAAGCCCGGCAGCACACCCGCCGACACCGGGTACGAGAACCCGCACGTCCGCGCCGAGATGTTCGTGGCCGGGGTGGGCTGGGTGCCGGTCGATCCGACCAACGCGCACGCCTCGCGCAACCAGAAGTCCCGCGCGTTCGTGGGCGTCGACCCGGGCGACCTGCTGGTGTTGCACGTCGATGTCGATCTGAAGGTCACGTTCGGGAACGAGGTTCACACCGCGCAGTTCCTTCAGGTGGAACCGTACTACTGGACCGACGGTAAGGGCACCTTCGACGGCCGCTTCGGGCCGAGCGGCTGGGACGTGAAGGTGACGCCGCTGGCGAAGAAGTGAAACCGCGAGGGCATCTCGATGGACGAGCAACTGGTCGCACTGTACCACCGGCACGTTGCCACCGCGTTCGACCGGAACTTGCGGTTCGCGGAGTTCGTCGCGGCGAAGGCCGGGACATCGAAGCCCAAGTTCGAGGTCGCCACCGCGGTCCTCGCGTTCGGCCCGAAGCTCAAGTTCGAAGCGCCCCTACTCGGCTCGTACGCACATTCCAACGGTTCGTGGCTCTGGGCGTGGTCGAACCGGAACCTCAAGCTCACGCTCACCAACCGGGCACTCGCGAACGTGGTGAAGGTCGTGGCCGGGCGGCTCGCCGCGCCCGCGCTGGCGCACCCGGGGTTCTCGCTCGAACCGCTGTTCGGACCGGAACTGACGAAACACGCGGCCGACGTGATGGGCGTGATCCTGAGCCGCGAACTGGACTACTCCGCGTATCACGTCGTGGTGGAAGAGGGGCACGACTCGACGATCCTGGTGCAAGACAAGCGGTTGAAGGTCACGGAGAAGAAGCCGCTGGAACGCATCTTCGCGGTGTTCCCGCAAGTGCTAGCAGCGCTACCCGTGACCGACCAAAAGGGCGCGCTCATCGAGTTCGCCAGCGACTTCGGCCTGAAGAGCGTGTCGGAACCGGGTACGCTCACCGTCGTTCACGGCAAGCGCGAACTGAACGCGACCTTCGACACCCACGACAGGTTGACGAAGCTGGAAGGTGCGGATGGCGCGGCGGAGTTGCCGAAGGCGAAGAAGCCGGCGAAAGCGAAGAAGAAGTGACGCGCCAACGAGCCGGAAGCGTGAGCGACGGATCGCGTTGTCCGTCGCTCACGCTTCCGGCTCGTTCGTTGGTGCCGATTCACTCGTTGTCGGCGTCGAACTTGTCGTTCAGCCGCCGAATGATCTCGTCTGAGAACTCGACCGAGGCGTCGAGATAGAACGGCTGTAGCGCCGGCGGCTTCAACCTCATTTCCTTGATGTGCGGATCGTCGCGTTCCTCGCGTGTGACCGCGTCCGGGTACGCCAGTAGCGCCGTCAGGTTGTTGTCGCGGGCCACAGCGGACGCGGTCGCGTACATCTCGTCGTGTAGTTCCGCGATCATGTGGCTGGCCCGGTCGTTGAGAATCTTGGCAATCACGCGGTCCAGGTCTTCGATCTGCCGCGCGACCGTGCGCAGTTCGCCTTCGAGTTCGGTCTTCCGCGCGGGCGGGGTGTTGGGTTTTGTCATCGCAGCTTGAAGCTGCTCGTACATCGCCCGCAGGCCCATGATGTTCGCGCTCAGCCGGTCCTTCTTCGCGTTCAGTCGCTCGAGACTAGCCTTCGCGCGTTTGTTGGCGCGCATCACCTTCGCCATGTTGAAGTAGCCGGTTTTCTGGCCGATCACCAGCTTGCCGGTGTCGGCCTTCACCGGTTCCGCCGGCGGCTTGGGCGTCTTCTCCGGCACCGCAGCGCCGGCCACGAACGCCAGCCCCATTACCGCGAGTACACCCGCGACCAACACGCTCCATCGCACCATGTCGAAGCCCCTTCCGTGGACGACCGAACCGGGGCGGAAGCTACTCGCGAACGGAACCGCGCGGCAAGGTCAACTTCGGCGCAGCCCGCGCCACAGGCCCAGGCCGCCGAGCACCAGCAGCACCGGCACGCCGATGTGCGCCGCGACGTGCCACCACGGGGTGACGGTGACGGTCCGCGTCCGGTCGATGTACTGCACCGGGCGCGCGACCGGCGACTGGTCCGCGGCCGGCTCGAAGTACACCTCGTCCGTGCCGGGGCGCGGCGAGGACTTGTCCTCGAACTCGGTCAGCCACCAGCCGGCGTCCGGCTTCGGCGCGTCGAACACCCGCACCCCTTCGACATCGACCGGCGCGCCCAGGTGCGCGGCCTTGAACATCCGCTCCGCGCGCTGCGGCTCCTGTGAACCGGCCCACGCGGTCGCGCCCGGCCACGGCTTCGCACCGTCGCCCAGTGTGCCCGCGACTCGACCCTTCGCCATGACGAACACGCGCAACAGCCGCGGCTCACGCGAGGGGTTTTCGGCCTCCGGCTCGCGGTACGGGTAGAACGGGCGGTCCGTCTTGAACGACATGCGGATCGGTTTCGTGCTGACGCCGAGCGGGTGCGGGTTCTGCGCGGCCCGCTTCGCCTCCGGCGAGGCAAACTTGAACGCGGTGATGCACCACCGGTCGGCGACGTACCGCTTGAGCCACTCGCGCACGTTCGGCGGCGACTCGTACCCGTGCTTCGCGAGCCACTTCTCCAGGGCCGCCGCGCCGGTGTCCGCGGTGTCGTTGGCCCCCTTGCGGAACACGAGCACCGTCGCGTCGTAGTCGCCCACCCGCTTCTGTTCGAGCACCTCGACACCGCCGGGCGCGGCCGCGCCCGGCGCGGGGGCCTCCGACTTCGTGGCGTCAGCGGCGAACTTCGCTCCGCACCCCGGCATGAAGTCCTTCGCCACCTCGCGGACCACTTCGCGGTATTCGACCTTCGGCGCGGTGTACCGTTCGAGGTCGTCGAACAGGCCGTCCCCGGCGACCACGTCGAGGTGCGGCCGGTTGGGTGTGGGAACCAGGAACCCGAAGTCGTAGCCGGTGCTGCGGAAGCTCGCGCGGCGGACGAAGTGCTCCGTTTTCGTGGCCTCGTCCCAGACGATCAGCGCGCCCTCGTCCGAGGTGGTGACGCGCTGGTTGGGCGGCGGTGCCACCGCGCAGCCGGGCGCGGGGGCGGGAATCGCGGCCAGTGTGCCGACCGCGAGCGCGAGCGCGACGGCGAGAGGGGCGCGGGTCATCGGTCCTCCGTGTTCGTGCGGAGCGGGGCGACGAGCGGTTCGTGGTCCACGTCGGGGCCGTGGCACCCGTGCGCCAGCGGCGCG
>SXHE01000412.1 GCA_005773755.1 Planctomycetia bacterium | reverse complement strand
CGAGGTCGCGGCGGCGATCAGCCGCCGCCACGCCCCGGAACTGACGTTCGATGTGATCGAGCTAACGTAACCCATCTCGCCGCGCGAAGTGTTCTACTTCGCGCGGTTCCCACTTCCCACGAACACCACGCGCGGCTCGTGCCGCTTGGCTTCCGCGTCCTCGTACTCGGCGAACGTGGCGATGATGACCGTGTCGCCGGTACGGATCAGGTGCGCACCGGCCCCGTTCACGCAGATCACCCCGCTGCCGCGCGGACCGAGTAGCGCGTACGTCACGAGCCGGGTGCCGTTGGTCACGTCCCAGACGTGAATCTGCTCGTGCGGCAGGATGTCGGCCGCGTCCAGCAGGTCCGCGTCGATGGTCAAACTGCCCTCGTACTCGACGTTCGTTTCCGTCACCGTGGCCCGGTGCAGCTTCGACTTCATCATGAACCGGCGCATGTGGTCTCCAAAAACCCTTCGCTCGCGAAGCCGCGAGCGGCTTCACTTTCCCCTGCCATTCTACGCCCGGCGGGTAAGATGTCGTGCGGACACGACCTCCCCAACTGGAGCCTCTCTCATGCGAACGGCGCTGCAACTCGGCGTGCTGGCACTTCTGGTGTGTGTGGCGGGCGCGCGGGCCGAAGACAAGCCCGCGAAGCCGCCCGAAGGGTTCGCCCCCCTGTTCGACGGCAAGACCCTCGGCGGCTGGAAGGCCACCGGCAAGGCCGACGTGTGGACCGCCGAGGGCGGCGCGATCGTGTGCAAGGGCGGCAGCGGCGGCTACCTGCTGACCGAGAAGGAGTACGGCGACTTCGAGTTCCGCTGCGAGTACAAGTGGGAGAAAGAGGGCGGCAACAGCGGCATCGCGCTCCGCACCCCGGAGAAGGGCGACCCGGCCTACGCCGGCATGGAGATCCAACTGATCGACGACCAGAACTGGGAGAAGGTCCACAAGTTCAAGCTGGCCCCGTACCAACACACCGGGTCCATCTACGACGTGCAACCGGCGAAGGAAGCGAACAACAAGGCCATCGGCCAGTGGAACAGCGTCAAGATCGTGTGCAAGGGCCGCAAGGTGACGATCGAGCAGAACGGCGCGGTGCTGGTGGACGCGAACCTGGACGACTACAAGGCGAAGCAGGAGAAGAACCACCCCGGCCTGGGCCGCGACAAGGGCCGCATCGGGTTCCAGAGCTACAACACCCGCGTCGAGTTCCGCAACGTGTGGATCAAGGAACTGAAATAGGCGACAAGCCGCTCGCAGCTTCGCACGTGTGAAGCCGCGAGCGCCTTCGGCACTTCACTTCAGCTCTTTGCCGAGCGCTTCGAGGAAGTCGGCGACGTGCTTCTCGCCCTTCGCCTTGTCGTCGGTCGGGTAGGTCGCGCGCAGCTTGATGAAGTGGTTCTTGTACCCCGTGATGTACAGCTCGGTGATCGCCGGCCCCTCCTTCGCGATCTCGATCTCGTACCGCTTGCGGCGCAGTTGCGGGGCGGTCTTGCTGCTGCCGAATGGGACCACCTTCTCGTCGAGCGGCTGGATGCTCTTGTAGCGACCGTTGGCCCGGTTCCCTTCGAGCGCGAGCAGTGACTCGTACATTTCGGCCTTCACCGCGTCCGCGTTCGGCCCGGTGGGAATCGCGGCCAGTTCCAGGTTGTAGACGAACGCGAGGATGATGGTGCCGTCCGCGAGGTACGCGATGGAGTAGCCGAGCTTCTTGTCCTTGAAGACGGTCGGCTCCTTGCGCTCCAGCCCCTTCACCTCGGGCCAGTTGATCTTCGGGCCGGGCGGCTCATCTGCAGCGCGCGCGTTACCGACGAGGACCGCGACCGCCGCGAGCGCGAACACCGAACGAATCATGGGGCACCTGAAGACGAGTGCGGAAATGCCACGAAGATACCGCGCGGCGCGCTACGTTGGCAACTCAATGGTGAACACGGTCTTCCCGGCGCGGCGGTCCCAGCGGATTGTGCCGCCGTGCGCGTCGGCCGCTTGCTTCGCGACCGCCAGCCCCAGGCCGATGCCCTGATCCTTCCCCGTCACGAACGGCTCGAACAACTTGTCCGCCAGCGCCGCGGGCGGGCCGGGGCCGGTGTCGCTCACTTCGATGCGGAAGAAACCTAACCCCCCGGCCCGGCGGCCTCGACCGCGTTGCCGATCACGTTGCTGAAGAGGTGCGACAGCGCGGTCGCGTCGGCGGAGATGACGCACCGCTCGGCGGGCGGCGTCCAGATCACCGTCGTCTCGGTGTGCTGGCACTGCGGCTTGAGCAGGTTCACCGCTTGAGTGACGAGGTCGCCGAGGTCGCACGGCTTGTGCTCGCCGGCCGGGGGTTTGCCCAGCGCGAGGAACTGGCGCAGGTTCGATTCGATCCGCGCGAGCTGGCGCAGGGCGACGCGCAGCGGTTCCGGGTCCGCGCCGGGGTTCTCCGTCAGGAACAGCTCGATGGCGAGCTTCGCGCCGGCCGCGGCGTTGCGGAGCTGGTGCGCCAGCCCGCCCGAGAACTGGCCGAGCACCTGAAGGCGCTCCGTGCGCTGCAACTCGTCCTGAAACGCGGTGAGCCGGCGGGCCATGTCGTTGACCGCGTTCGACAGGTCGCGGACCGCGTCGTTCGCGCCGGTCGGGGGCACCGGGCGGAAGTCGCCGGCGGCGATGCGGCGGGTGCGCGCGCTCAGGTCGCGCACCCGCCGCACCAGCCGCGCCCCGAACGCCAGCGCGACCACCACCGCGAGCAGCCCGCTCGCGCCGCCGAGGACCAGCAGCGGGCGCACCGCGTCGGCGACGGCCGTTCGGCGCAGCGATTCCGGGTAGAAGATGTACAGGTTGCCGCCCGCGTTCGGGTGCGGGGCCTTCAGCGGCAGCCGCAGGCACCGGTACGCGCGCCCGGCGACCGCCACCGGCGGGCCGAGCGTGTGCCCCTCGTCCGCGTCCGGTTGCTCCGCGGTGGGCACGTCCGCGGGCGCGGTGACGGGTTCGCTGAACGTGGACTGCGCCGGCTCGGTGGGGTGCGTGAACAGGAACTCCGCCCCGGAGAACTTCTGCATCTTGCGCAGGACGGGTTCTTTCAGCGGGAAGAACGGCGGCTCGGTGAGCGTGCGGGCGACGCCCCACTGCTGTTCCGCGAGGCGCTGCTCGGCGCTGCGCGCCGCGCTCCGCGCGGCCCACGCCGTGGCCGCCGCGTCGCCCAGGAGGAGCAGCGCGAGGGGGACCAACAGCCGGTAGCGGAGCGACAGGCGCATGAATACAGTTTAGCGCATGACCCCTGCGGGGTCGCAGCTAAACGTGGGACATCTCATGCGCTGGTTCCTCTCCTCGCTCTTGGGCCTCGTTCCCCTGGCCGCGTTCGGCGCGTCGCCGAATGTGATTGTCGTCATCACGGACGATCAGGGGTACGGCGACCTGGGCGCGCACGGCAACCCGGTCCTCAAGACCCCGCAGATCGATGCGTTCGCCAAGCAGAGCGCGTGGCTGAAGAACTTCTACGTCTCGCCGGTGTGCGCGCCGACCCGCGCGAGCCTGATGAGCGGGCAGTACAACTATCGCACCGGCGTCACCGACACCTACCTGGGCCGCGCGCTCATGCGCCCGGACGTCAAGGTTCTGCCCGAAATGCTGGCCGCGGCCGGCTACCGAACCGGCCTGTTCGGGAAGTGGCACCTGGGCGACAACTACCCGCTGCGCCCCGAGGACCGCGGCTTCCAAGAAACCTTGTGGAGCGCCGGCGGCGGTCTCGGGCAGCCCAGCGACCACCCGGACACGGTCGCCAAGACCGCGTACTTCGACCCGATCCTGAAGCAGAACGGCAAAGAGGTGAAGACGAAGGGCTACTGCACCGACGTGTTCACCGACGCGGCCCTGAAGTTCATCACGAAGGAGAGCGACAAGCCGTTCTTCGCGTACATCGCGTACAACGCCCCGCACGCGCCCTATCAGGTGCCGGAGGAGTTCGCGGCCAAGTACGCGAAGCTCGACCTGAGCGAGAAGGCGTTCCCCGACAAGGGCCAGCCGTGGGCCGGGAAGAAGCTGAACACCACCGACATCGCGCGCGCCTACGGCATGATCGAGAACATCGACACCAACTTCGGCCGGCTGATGAAAGCGCTCGACGACAAGAAGCTGGCGGAGAACACCATCGTCGTGTTCCTGACCGACAACGGCCCCGGCGGGGTGCGGTGGAACGCCGGCCTGCGGAACCGCAAGGGCACCGTGTACGAGGGCGGCATCCGCGTGCCGTGCTACGTGCGCTGGCCGGCGAAGGTGAAGCCCCAAACCGTCGAGACCGCGCTCGCGCACATTGACCTCGCGCCCACGCTCCAGACCGCGTGCGGGTTCGAGGCGAAGACCCACTTCGACGGCACCAGCTTCTTGCAGTTGCTCCAGCGCGAAAAGGAGTGGGCCGCGCGCACGCTGTTCTTCCAGTGGCACCGCGGCGACGTGCCGGAGGAGGGGCGGGCGTTCGCCGTTCGCGGTCCGCGCTACAAGCTCGTGCAGGCGAACGGTGTCGCGCCGAACGCCAAGTGGCAACCCAAGTACGAGCTGTTCGACATCGCGAACGATCCGTTCGAAGAGAAGGACCTCGCGGCCGAGAAGCCGGTGGAGTTGGCGCAGTTGAAGCGGGCCTACGACGTGTGGTTCCCGGAAGTGACGAAAAAGGGCTTCGCCCCGCCCCGCATCATCATCGGCAGCGACAAGGAGCCGGTGACGCGCCTGAGTCGGCAGGACTGGCGCGGCCCGAAAGCCGGCTGGGACGCGGACAGCTACGGCCACTGGGAAGTGAAGATCGCGCGCGAGGGTCGTTACCGAGTGACGGTGTACGCGCCGGGCGAGTACGACCACTGCGAAATCCTGGGCTGTGGCGTCGTCCACGGGTACCCGTTCGACAAGCCGAAGAAGGACAAGTTCACATTCGAGGAGGGGCTGTACGCGCAGGAGGGCGAACTCCGGTTCTTCGTCAAACTGGACAAGAAGGTGCGCGGGGCGCACCACGTCGAGTTCGAGTACCTGGGGCCGGAGAAGAAGTGAGAACGGCCGCAGGTGTCGCAAACATTGGCCGGCCATTCTATAGGGCGGTCCCAGGAGAATCAATTGCCCCGCGCGGACTACTTCCAGCTCATGCTGATCGGCTACCTCATCACCGTCGCCGTGGAAACGGCGGTGTTGGTGATGGCCCTGTCGCGCCGGCACTCGCCGAAGGTGAAACTGTTCGCCGGCGCGTGGCTGACCGCGTGTACCTACCCGGTCGTGTGGCTCGTGCTGCCGCCGCTGTTCGACGCGGATCAGCGCCGGCTGTATCTGCTGGTCGCGGAGACGTTCGCCCCGGTCGCGGAGTGCGCGATCTTCTGGTTCGCGTTCGTCCGCGGGCGGCAGTACGAACCGCGCGCGACGGCGCGCGACTTCGGCGCGATCACGCTCGCCAACCTGTGCTCGTTCGGATTGGGGGAGCTGCTGGTCGCGATGGGATTGTTCGGCAAGTAGCTTCTTCTGTAGCCGGCCTCACTGAGGCCGGAGCTACCCGACGCGCTCAGCTTCCGGGGTCACTGACCCCGGCTACAGGAGCGGGTCACTTCACTTCTTTCAGGTCGAT
>SXHE01000411.1 GCA_005773755.1 Planctomycetia bacterium | reverse complement strand
GTTGTGCAGCTACCGGCGGGCTGACGCCGCGCCGCTCGCTTGTTGTAACTGCGCATTGCGTATCTGCGTTGTGCAGCCACCGCGCCGCGCGAACCTTCATTTCAACCGCGCGGCGCGGCCCCGTCACTTCTCGTCGATGGGCAACAGGTACTTCTGCATCATCTCGGTGTACCGCTTGTACTCCTTCTTGTGCAGGTCGGCCGCGGTCAGCTCCAGCGCCTTCGCCTTCTTCAACTGGTCGATGGGGAACATCTGCGCGGCCTTCGCCGCTTCGCGATCCAGGTCGAGCGCCCAGGCCAGGTGGGAGTGGTACACGGCGCGCTCGGACTGCACCTGCGCCATCTTCAAGTCCTTGAACGCCTTGTCGGGCTGGCCCTTCGTGATGTACACGACCGCCCGCGTGTCCAGGTAGCCGGGCACCGGGCCGCGGATGCCGATCAGGTCGGTCATCAGCTTCTCGGCCTCGTCGAGCCGCGGGTTGGCCTTACGGTCGGGGTCGCCGGCCGTGAGCGCCAGCAACATGCACAGGTTGTTCACGACGCGGTCGCTCTTGTGCTTGGTCAGCGCGCGGTCGTACTCGGCGATGGCCTTTGTGTAATCCCCTTGCGCGTCGAACAGCTCGGCGCGCGCCCCGATCAGCCCGGCCTCGACCTCGGGCTTGCCGGCGGCCCTGCTCAGCGAATCGTCGATCCACGCGGCGATGGCCGCCTCGGTGGTCGCGTCCTGGCGCTTGGCCTGCACCGCCGCGGTGAACACCTGGGCGGTGACGAGCACCGGCGAGGTCTTCTCGCGCGCCCGCGCCAGTTCGATGGCTTTGTCGGCCTGCTTGTGGCGCACGTAGAACACCGCGAGCGGCCAGTGCGCGTACGGCAGTTGGCTCCCGTCCATGAACTTCTTGTACGCGGCCTCGGCGTCGGGCAGCAGGCCGACCTCGTCGAACAGCGGGCCGGACTTCGACGTCAGGTTCGCGGGCGCGTCCCAGTCGCGGAACTTCAGGATCACGGCCCGCGCCTGGTCCTTGAGCTTCTTCGCGTCGTCGAACTCCGCGAGCGCGGTCTTCGCCTTGCTCTTGCGGTACAGCACGCGGGCCTCTTCGCGGGTCGCCTCCCAACTGGTCGAGTTGTGGTGCTTGAGCCGGTCGAGCGCGGTCTCCGCGAGGTCGAGGCGACCGAGGGCCAGGTACGCGCGGACCGGGCCGGCCATGTGCTCCGCGGTCACGCCCGGCCGGACCCGCGCGCCCAGCAGGAAGTGATCGACGGACTTCGCGTAGTCGCCGGAATCGAACGAGAGCCGGCCCAGCAGGTAGTACTCGTGCGGGGTCAGGTCGTTGCGGGCCCCGTACTCGCGCAGGGTGCGGATGCCCTCGTCGCGCGTCACCGGGTCCACGGTCTGGATCGTGGCCTGGGCCTTGCGGTCCTCGGCGTCGCTGCGCGCGTCCGGGGCGTCCAGGTTCTGCTTGATGAGGGTCAGCGCGCGCTCGCGCTGAACGTAGGCGTCGGTGCCCGCGATGAGCGTGATCGCGAGGTGCCGCCGCGCCCACCTCTGAACGTCGCGCGCGACGGAACCGGTGGCCTCTTCCAGCAACTTCTTCGCGCCGTCGCCCTGCCCGGTGCGCTGGTAGAACTCGACGAGCTGCCGGTTCGGGTTCAGTTCGAGCTTCGCGAGTTGCTGGGCCGCGACGAGGTGCCCGTGCGCCGTCTTCAGGTCGCCGATCAGTTCGTACAGCCCGCCGAGGGCGACGAGCAGTTCGGCCTTTTCCGCGTCACTCTTCGGTGTCAGCTTCTTGAGCGCGGCGTCGGCCTGTTCGACCGCTTTGGCCGCGAGCTTGGGGTCGGACTTCACCAGTTGGCCGACCAGGGCGATCCACGTTTCGGGCACCTCGTGCCCGTGCGGGATGGGCGGCTCGCCCGGCACCTTCACGCCGCCGGGGGCCCCGACCGCGTCGCGGAACGCTTGCAGCGCGCCGGCGTCGTCGCGGATCGCCGCCAGCAGCGACCCGCGGAGCAACAGGATACGGTAGTCCTTGCTGTCGGCCGGGGCGATGCGGTCGACGGTCGGCTTCTCCTTCGCGGGCAGTTCGGCCGCGAGCATGTTGTGGATCGACCGGTACCGCTCCAGATCGTCCGGCAACCGCGTCTCGGTGCTGAGCCGGTTAAGCAGTCCGCGGGCGCGGTCGTCCTGGCGCTTGACGCGGCACATGTCGATCGCGCGACGGATCACGAACTCCTGGCGCTCGCCGCGCTCGATCGCGGTCACGTAGTTCTCCAGCGCCTTGTCGTTCAGCCCTTCGATCTCGTCCAGTTGGCCGAGGGCGATGAACACGCGGCTCCAGCCCGGCCGCATCTTCTCAACGTTCTCGGCGAACTTGCGCAGGTTGCGGATGCCGAGCGCGCGGGCGTCGGGGTCGTTGATCTTGCGCACTTCCGGCAGCCCGATGGCGATGCGCCCCAGCGACCCGACGGGGCCGTCGTCGCCCTCTACGGTCGCCATTTCCTTGAGCGCCTGCGCGACCACGTCCGGCCGCCCGGCGGCCAGCCCCTGGTCGAGCAGCGCGGCGCGGCACACGAGGTCGCGCGGGGTCACGTCGGCCGCCGCGCGGAGGTGCTTGAGCGCCGCGGCCCGCAGCGTCTTGCCCTCCTCGGTGTCGCCCTTGCGGTCGGCGGCCCGGCCCGCGCTCTGGCCCAGGCCCAGGTGCAACTTGTACCGGTCCGGGTCGGTCCACTTCTCGGTGCCCGTGGCCAGCGCGTCGAAGTCGGCGGCCGTCGTCGGCCGCGCTCGCGCGACCAGCAGGGCGGCCCGCGCGAGCCGAATGTCGACCGTGCTGCCCAGCTTCTTCTCGGCGTCGTCCAGCACCTTCCCGGCCGATTCCGCGGTACCGCCGGCGTTCACGCGGGTCAGTGCCACCCACACGGTCGCGGCCTTCGGGTCGGCCGGGTTCGCGGCCAGCCAGTCGTTCAGCAGTTTGGCCGCGCCCTCCGTGTTGCCGCGCGCGACCAGCGACTCCGCGTGCATGGCGTACAGTTCGGGCGCGCGCCCCGCGACCGGGCCGAGGGCCTCCTCGAACCGGGTCCAGTTGCGCTCCGCCGGGACCGGGTGCAGCATCACGTCGTACAGTTCGAGCCGGGCCAGTTCGCTGCGGTAGCTGGCGACCTGGAGCTTGTGGACGATAACGCGGAACCGGTGCAGCGCGTCCGCGTGCTTGCCCATCTTGGACAGCGCCTCGGCCTCGCCGATGATCGCGATCGGGTACCGCTCGTCGTCGCGGAGCGCCGCCCGGCAGTACTCCAGTTGCTTGTCCGGGTTCTGCATCGCGGCGTAGCACGCGGCCAGCCCGACCATCGCCCGCTTGTGGAACTC
>SXHE01000040.1 GCA_005773755.1 Planctomycetia bacterium | reverse complement strand
GACCTCGGCTTCGAGCGCGCGAACCTGCTTCTCGACTTCGGCCGGGTCCGGTGCGCCGGGCTTCGGCTTGCCCGCGAAGAGGCGGCCCAAGAAGCCCGGCTTGCGGCTCAGCTCCGCGTGCAGCTCCTTCGCCTTCGCCAGTGCCGTTACTTGTGCCGCGTGAGCGGCGGTCGCGGTCCGAAGCTCGGCCGTGAGCCGGGCGGCCGTGTCGTCGTGGTCGGCTTTCAACTTCACCAGCGCCGCGGCGAAAGGCGTGTCGATCTCGGCCTCCACCTCGGCCCCAACGCGGTCGCGGCGGGCGGTGCGGTCGGCGGCGTCCTCGTCGAGTTGTTCCAACAGGTCGTTGACTTCGTTCAGCCGGGCCACGACCTTCGAGACGACGGCGAACGCCCCGATCCGCTTTTCGGCGACAGCGAGCACGGCGGCGGTCTCGCGCTTGGCCTGCTCCGCGCGGGCGGCCCCGAGCGCGGCCGACGTGACCTTGCTCACGGCCGATGACGGGCGCACCGGGTTCTCGTCGTCAGAGAGCGCGCGCAACACCGGGACGCCGCACTTGAGCAACCGCTCGGCCACGCGGTCGGCCGCGGTCGGGTTCGGCGAGAGGATCAACACGCGATCGGGGACGGCGCGGGCCAGGTCGACAATGGCCCGCTCACCGGCGACCGGGTCGGCGTGGAGTACGAACAGGTCGCGGCACCCGGCGGCGCGGGAGAGGGCGTCGTGTTCGGTACCGGACCGCTCCTCGGCGGGCAGCGGCACGGCGGTGATCGCGGGGAAGGTGAACTCGCCGGCGAACAGGCGCGCGAGCCAGGCGCGCCCGCGGTCGTCCGGGGCCGGGACCGGCAGGTGGTGCAACGGCGGGCGCGTGAGGAGCGCGGACATCAGCGAGCCGTTACCTTCGTGGTGCGGTTCAGGGTGCGCGGTGGTCGGAGCGGTCGTGCGGACCGGCAAAGGGGCAGTCGCGGAGAGCGGTTCGTGGTCGGTCATTCCGACACCAATGCAGACACCGGCGCAATCATCGGCGGTCGCTCGCGGCGTCGCGGGGTCGGGGAGGAGCTTGCCAAGAGTATAGACGCCCGTTCCTGGGGAAGCTATCGGTTGCTTGCGGAAGTTCCGAGTTCCGAGTTCCCCGTTATCTTCTTCTCTTCAACTCAGAACGCGCAACTCGGAACTCGCAACTCCGCCTACTCCACCTTCCCCACGGTGACGGCGGGCTTCGCGCTCAGTACGCGGAGCACCGGCAGCAGCGGGGCGAAGGTCTTTTCCTCGAACCAACTGTGGTCGGCAATCTTCAGGTGCCCCGGCCCGACACCGCCGCGGCCCAGCGTCGCGTCCAGGGGCAGCCACTGGCCCTCCGCGAACACCTCGAACCACATGTGGTAAGCGAGGTACGGCTTGCCGTCGCGTGCCGGAGCGTACACGAGGCCCAGCACGGTTCGCGAGGGCACGCCCACCGCCCGGCACATCGCGGCCGAGAGCATCGCGTACTCGGTGCAGTCGCCGCTCAGCGTCTTCGCCACGTTGTCCGCGGTCGCCATCGCCTGCGAGAACTCGAACGCCCGCATGTTGGCCTTCACCCACTTCTCGACGGCGACGGCCTTGTCCCAGTCGGTCGCCGTCGCCGGCAGCAACTTCAGCGCGCCGGCCGCGTGTTTCTTCACCCCGTCGTCGTCCCAGTTGATGAAGTAGTTGCTCTCGGTGAACTCCTTGCCCGGCGCGGGGAGCGGGTTCGCCACCCTCACCGGCCCGCGGCTCGCAGTCACATGCAACTCGAACGTCTTGGCCTTCGCGTCGAGGTTCTTCACCTGCTGCCGGTCGTCGGCCGGGAACAGGCTCGCGGGGTCGTCGTCCTTGGCGGCCGTTACCTTGTAGACGACACTGCGCCCCGCATGTATTCCGACAATCTCGCGATCCAGCCGGATTGATTGGGCGTTGAACAGCTCCAGCGGGCGGGCCACGGCGACCGTCGCGGCGTCCTTCGTGGTGCGCAGGAAACACACTTTCCCGCCGAACCCGGGGAAGTCAAACTCCATCTTCAGCGGCTCGAACGTCTCCGCGTCCACCCAGGTCGTCGCCGGCGGCAGCTTGAACTGGCCCACCGGTTCCATCTTGGTCGTGTAGCGGAGCAACTTGCGAGCCGGCTCTTTTGCCCACAGCGCCAGGGTGTCTTCGCCCTCGAAGGTCACGGTCATCTTCACGACCCGGTTCACGACGCCGATGTACGCGGGGTAGCCGAACGACTCGCCGGCCTTCATCCCCTTCTTCTCTTTGAAGAGGGCCGGTTCGCGCACGCACCCGACGACGCCCTCCGGCCAGGGCGTGTTGCTCGCGCCCTTCGCGGCCCCGTCGCCCGTGACCTTCAGCATCTTGCCCTCGACCACGCCACTCAGAACGAGCGCCTGATCCTTGCCGATGCCCTGGCGCATCCCGTTGACGAGCACCGCCCCTTCGGGCGTTTCGACGTTGGACTCCTCACCCCACTGACTCACCACCTGCCCGAACCGCGACACGGTGAAGTTCTGGTATTTCACACCGACCAGCAGTTCCTGGTTGTTCTTCTTGGCCCGCTTCGCGCCCCACTGGACGTAGCCGATGCGCTGGCCGTCCACACTGGCGGCGAACCAGTAGTCGAACACCACGTCCGCGTCGAGCTTCGGGCTGCCGGGCGCGGGCACCGCGAGGCCGTTGTTGCTCACCAGCGTCGGCTGGCTACCAGTGCTCGGCGGTTGTGTGGGTTGCGTGCCGGTGGGCGTGGGGTAGATCGGCCCCTTGCCGCCGGGCCGGATCACGATGAAGTCGGACTTGTTGGGCAGGTCCGGTAGGCCGCCCGGCGTACCGGGCTTCTTCGGCGAGATGACGATCTTGTTGGGGTCGTCGATCCGCGGCGGCTGGGCCGCCAGCACTCCGAGCGCGGCGGCGAACAAACCAAAGGCGACCACGACGCGGCCCACACGAAACAGACGCCTCATGGCCTGACTCCTCGTTGCACTCGGCCGCGCCAGAAACCAGGGGTTG
>SXHE01000410.1 GCA_005773755.1 Planctomycetia bacterium | reverse complement strand
GCTCGCCGGCGGCGCGCGGCTAACGGATCAGCACCCTACTTCTTCTCTTCGCCCCACGCAGGCAAGCGCCCTGGGGTGAGGGGCGCACCGAAGCCGTCGAGCTTCTTTTCGAGCGCCGGCAAATCGACCTCCACCAACTGGCGCAGCTTCGCCAACTCCGTGGCGAACTCCTTCGCGGCGATGGCGTACTGCTCGCGCGCGGTGGCGGTGGGTTTCGCCAGAATCTCGTCGCCGGCGTTGAGCGCGTAGCCGATGCGCTCGCTGATCGACGTGGGCACGTTCTCCCCGCGGCGGCGCAGTTCGTTGTCGCCGCGAAGGGCGCGCAGCACCTCGCGGTTGCGGGCGATCATCTCGCGCACACTGGTCTTGCTCGCCTCATCAGCCTTCGGCGCGGCTTCGAGGGCGGCGCGAATCTGTTCGAGCCGCGTCCCGGTTTCGGTCGCCACCGCCCCCGCGCCGGTCGCGGCCTTGCGCAGCTTCTGCACCTGTCGGTGGAACGCGACCTGTTCTTTCACCTCGTCCGGGCTGGGCGCGCCGAGCGAATCGAGCACCACGTTGAACTCGACCGCGCCGGTTACGGGCGATACCACTCCGCGAACGCGCTGGTGCAGCGCCGCCTTATACTTGCCCGGCGCGACCAGCGGCCCCGCGCCGCCCGTCACGCTTGCGCCCGGATCGCGCAAGTCCCAGTGGATGCGGTGCAAGCCTTCGCTGGCCGGGCCGCTGACGGTGCGCACCACGTTGCCATCGGCGTCCGTGATGACGAGGTACACGCTCGGCGGTTCCTCATCGGCTTCCGCGCGAAGCTCCTCCGGCGTCGGGTACGGCACCGGCTCGCCCTTCTTCTCGGCCTCCTTCTCCGCGTCCTTGCGAAACTGCTTGCGGCTCTTGCGCGCTTCCTTCAGGTGGTAGGTAAAGCCCGCGCCGTAGGTCGGATTGTCCGCGGTGAAGAACGACGCCCCCAGGAACGCCTTGCCCGGTTCGCCGTACTGTGCGTTCGGGATGAACAGGGTCGCGTCGCGCACGGGGAACAGGATCGCGTTCTTCGCCAGGTCGTCCTTGTTCATGCCGCGCAGGGCGGAGTAGTCGTCGATGACGTAAATGCCGCGGCCGAACGTGCCGATGACGAGGTCGTTCATCTTGCGCTGGATGCACAGGTCTTTGACGAGGATCGTCGGCAGTCCGCCGCGCATGCGGGTCCATTTCTTGCCGCCGTCGAGGGTGACGAACAGCCCGAACTCGGTGCCGCAGAACAGGATGTTGGGGTCGATGTGATCTTCGGCCACGCAGTACACGCTGCCGCGCGCGGGCAGGTCGCCGGCGACGCTGACCCACGTCTTCCCGCCGTCCGCGGAGCGCAGCAGGTACGGCGCGAAGTCGCCGTTCTTGTGATTGTTGAAACAGGCATAGACGACGTTGGCGTCGTGCTGCGACGCGACCAGCTTGCTGACGAACGTGCGGTCCGGCACGCCGGGGAACGTGTCCACCTTGCGCCACGTCTTGCCGTCGTCGTCGGTGATCTGAACGAGGCCGTCGTCGGTGCCGACGAACAGCACGCCGGCCTTCTTGGGCGACTCCGCGAGCGCGACGCAGTTCCCGTAGGGGCTGGTCGAACCGTGCTTGAAGATGGCGTCCGGCCCCCACAGCTTACCCATCACCGCGAGCTTGTTGCGGTCAGTGGCGCGGGTCAGGTCGCCGCTGATCGCGGTCCACTTGTCGCCGCGGTCGTCGCTCTTGTAGAGCTTGTTCGCGGCGAAGTAGAGGCGCTTGGGGTTGTGCGGGCTGAGCACCAGCGGGCTGTCCCAGTTCCAGCGCGGGGTCGGTTCGCCCGCGCCCGGCATCGGCTGAATCTGCACCCGCTGCCCGGTCTTGCGGTCGAACCGACAAATGACGCCGTATTGCAGCACGCCGTACACGGTGTTGGGGTCGGTCGGGTCCACCTTGCAGTGGAACCCGTCGCCGCCCTGCACGACGAACCAGTCGCCGTTGTGGATGCCGTGCTGACTGCGCGTGCGGGCCGGGCCGCCGAGGGTGAAGTTGTCCTGCGTGCCGCCGTAGACGTGGTAGAACGGGCCGCTCTCGTCGCACGTCACGTCGTAGAACTGCGTGACCGGCAGGTTCGATTTGTGGTGCCAGTTCGCGGCCCTGTCGAAGCTCTCGTAGATGCCGCCGTCGCAGCCGACCAGGTAGTACTTCGGGTCTTTGGGGTCGATCCACATGCAGTGGCTGTCGACGTGCTTCCACTTCTCGCCGAGTGCCGCGAGCGTTTTGCCGCCGTCGTCGCTCACCTGGATGAACACGTTCATCACATACAGGCGGTCCTTGTTCGTCGGGTCCACGACGATGTGCGAGTAGTATTGCGCCTGCGCGTTGAACGGGTTGCGGCGCTCCCAGGTGAGGCCGCAATCCGGGCTGCGGAAGATGCCGCCCGCGCCGTCGGGCGCTTCGATGATGGCGTAGATGATGTCCGGGTCCGTCGCGGCCATCGCCAGCCCGATGCGGCCCAGGTCGCCGCCGGGCACGCCGTTCGTAACCTTCTTCCACGTCTTGCCGCCGTCGGTGCTGCGGTGCAGCGCGCTGCCCGGCCCGCCGTTGATGATCGTCCAGACGTGCCGCCGGCGCTGCCAGCTCGCCGCGACCAGCACATCGGGGTTCCGCGGGTCCATCACGATGTCCGTGACGCCGGTGTGCTCGTTGATCTCCAGCACCTTGTTCCACGTCTTGCCGCCGTCGGTGGTCTTGTAAAGCCCGCGGTCGCCGCCTTCCTTCCACAGCGGCCCTTGCGCCGCGACGTACACCGTGTCCGAGTCGCGCGGGTCGATGACGATTTTGCCGATGTGCTCGCTCGCCCTCAGGCCCATGTTTTGCCACGTCTTGCCGCCGTCTGTGCTCTTGTAAACACCGTCGCCGTAGGCCACGCTGCGCTGGCTGTTGTTCTCGCCGGTACCGACCCAGATCACGTTGGGGTTCCTGGGGTCCATCACCACACAGCCGATGGAGAACGAGCCTTCGCCGTCGAACACCGGGGTCCAGGTGGTGCCGGCGTTGGTGGTCTTCCACACGCCGCCGCTGGCGACGGCAACGAAGTAGTGCGACCGGTCCTTCGGGTGAACCGCGAACCCCGAAATGCGCCCCGACGTGACCGCCGGGCCGACGAGCCGCGCCTTGAGCGCGCCGAGCGGCGGGCCGGGTTCCTTCTTCTCGACCTTCGGTTCGGCCGGTTGCGCCGGTGAGAGCGCGAGCGCCAGAAACAGGATGGGAGACATGGCCTGACCCGTGGGGAAACGGAGTGGAACTTGTTAGTTTGGTCGGTGTTGGTAGTATTGATAGTAAGTCTCGGCGGTGCGCCGTCGGGACGGCCCACCCCGCCAGAACAAGGCCGGCTCACGTCGGCCGCAACTGTCGCGAGCGCTCGCACCAGAGCGTTTATTAACTCTTCCTCGCCCGTCTCGTTTCTCCGAGGTGTCGGAATGTCGTTTCGTTCCCTCTCGACCGTACGCGCGGGGCACACGCCCCGACGCGCCCGTGGCTTTACGCTGATCGAACTGCTGGTCGTGATCGCGATCATCGCGATCCTGATCGGGCTGCTGTTGCCCGCGGTGCAGTAGGTGCGCGAGGCCGCGTCGCGCATGAAGTGCAGCAACAATCTGAAGCAGCTCGGCCTAGCGATGCACTCGTACCACGACGCGAACAACAAGTTCCCGCGGAACTACAAGCAGGTCGGTGGGAACGCCTGGGAAGCGACCAGCGCGCACGTCGAAGTGCTGCCGTTCGTCGAACAGGACAACCTGTACCGGCAGTTCCAGCAGAACCTGACCAACTGGGGCTACACGTACGGCACTCTGATGAACACCAAACTGTCGGTGTTCCTGTGCCCGTCGGCAACGCCGGCGATGGCCCGCGGCACACACCCGCAAGGGTGGGACGGGCCGGGCAGCAACTACGGCTGGAGCACCGGCAGTTCGGTCGAGACCGTGTGGGCCGGCGGCCGGTTCAACGGCATCGTCTCGTATCAGGTCGATCGCGCGATGAAAGACGTGACCGACGGCCTCTCGAACACGCTGCTGGCCTCCGAACTGCTGTCCGGGTCCGGCGCGACTGGGACCACGGGCAAGTACCCCAACGACTTCTTCTACGTCGGCAACGGGCAGTTCAACGCGGTCGCGAACAAAGACTTCCCGACCGCGGCCGAACTGAACACGATCG
>SXHE01000409.1 GCA_005773755.1 Planctomycetia bacterium | reverse complement strand
CCACCGGCGGAATCACCTTCCACGAGGAACAGTTAGCTGCTCTCGCGGTCGCGCGAGGTACAGTCGTAGAGCTTGCCGGGCAGCCCGCCGCCGCTGAGCGCGTTCTTGCGGTCCTTCACCGCGTCGCGGGCCTTCTTCGCCGCGATCCGCGCTTCCGCGGTCAGCTTCACCTTTTCGCAAATCTTCTTCGCTTCTTTCGGGTTCTTTTCCAGATAGTCCGAGAGCACCTCGTACAGAACGCTGGACACCTGCCCTTCAACTTCCGGGCTGGTCAGTTTCACCTTCGTCTGCGACTCGAACTTCGGTTGCGGGTGGCTGATGTTGATAACCGCGGTCAGTCCCTCGCGGTAGTCGTCGCCGCGGATCTCCAGGTCCTTGAAGTGGTTCTCCTTCTTGCCGTAGATACCGATGGAACGCGTCAGCCCGCCGCGGAACCCGCTCAGGTGGGTGCCGCCGTCCTTGTTGTAAGCGTTGTTGGTGAAGCACATTTCCAGCTTGGTTTCGCCGCGCGTGTACTGAAGGCACACCTCGACCGTGACGCCGTCGATTTGCTTGTTGATGTAAATGGGCGGGTGTTCGGGCGTCTCGCCGCGGTTGAGTACCTCGACGTACTCGGCGATGCCCTTCTCCGAATGGAACGCCTCGCTCCGACCGTCGCGCTCGTCGGTGAGCACGAGCCGCAGCCCCTTGTTCAGGAACGAAATCTGTTGAAACCGGGTCGCGAGCCGCTCGAAATCGAAGGCAAGGTCACCGAACTTTTCGGGGTCCGGCTTGAACGTGATCGTGGTTCCGGTCTGACCCTTCGGGGCCAACCCCTCGTCGCGCAACGGGCTGGTCGCGTAGCCCTTCTCGAAGTCCATCCGGTATTCGTGGCCGTCGCGCCACACCTTCGCCTCGCACCATTCCGAGAGCGCGTTCATGGCCTTCGCGCCCATCCCGTGCAGCCCGGCAGAGGTCTTGTAGGCGTCGTTGTTGAACTTGCCCGACGAGCCGGCGATGGTGAGCGCTTCTTCGAGCGTGGACTTGCCCGTATCGGCCTTCACGCCCACGGGGATGCCGCGACCGTCGTCGGTGATCGTGATCGACCCGTCCACGTGAACGAGCGCGTGGATGTTCTTGCAGTGCCCGGCGAGCGCCTCGTCGACCGAGTTGTAGACGATCTCCCACACGAGGTGGTGCATCCCCTCGATGTCGGTATTGCCGATGTACATGCCCGGCCGGTGGCGAATGTGTGCCGCGTCCTTGAGCGTCAGCAAGTTGTCTTCGTTGTACTCGACGGTCCCAAGCGTCTCGGTGCTCATCTGTGAAGTGTCCTCGTTGGTGTCGCGCTCCCCTTCGGGTCGCGGCTAAACGTCTCTGTGTCTGTTCCTCACACTCGCACCCACACTCTTCGTTACCACGCGGCGGCGCGGAACTTGAGGTCGGTGAGTGTGACGCCGGGCATCGCGGTGCGGAGTTTCGCCAGCAGGGTGCGCTTGTGAAACTGGGCCAGTTCGGACATCAGCACCGCGTTGCGCACCGCCACTTCCAATACGCCGCGGCGGAAGCCGAGCACCTGTGTGTCCTTCAGCAGGTCCGCGCCGGCCGCGGTCGCCCAGGCCGATTCCAGCCGCAGCCGGTCGTTCTTGCGCCCCCACCCGCGTGAGGTGAACAACTTGCCGAGGATGTCGGCAATGTTCTCCGGGCCTTTGTTGTCGTTCGCCATTGCTCCTCGCTCGCCTGCTTCTGTAGCCGGCCTCAGTGAGGCCGGAGCTACGCGCGCCGCATCGGTTCCGAGAGGCCGCGCCACGTTCGGCCCCGTGAGCTGCCCGCCCAGGGTCAGCGCCGGCCTCACTGAGGCCGGCTACAGAAAACAGTCACCCCGTTAGCGGCATTACGAGGTACGAGTAGTCGTCGCCACAGGTGAACAGCGCGGCCCGCGCGCCGGTGGACATTTCCAGCACCACCGTCGGCTCGCCTTCGAGGGCGCGCAGGAACTCGACCAGGTATTGCGGGTCGAACGCGATCTCCGTCCGGGGGCCGTCGTGGTCGGGCAGGTCGAGCGACACCTCGCTGGACCCGGTCTTCGCGCCGCGGGCCTTCATCGTCACCTTGCCCGGCTCGAACGTCATGTCCACGCGCATGCTCTCGTCGTCGGTCATGATCGCGGCCTGGCGCACGTGCGACAGGAACGAGTCCACCGGGAGCGACACCCGCTGCGTCGCCTCTTTCTTGGTCTTGGCGATGATCTCGCGGTACGGCGGGAACTTGCCCTGCACCAGCGAGGTGTAAATCATCGCGCGCTCGGTCTGGAACAGCGCGTCGTTGGTGCGCAGCCCGACGCGAACGAGTTCGTTGTCGTCCGTCAGGTTGCGTTCGAGGATGCCGACCGCCTTGAGCGGGACCAGGTGGACCGCCTTCACGCTGTCGGCCGGGCCGTACACGGTGGCCGCGCCCTTGCACACCGCCAGTCGCTTCGTGTCGGTGGCGATCAAGCGCGTAGTCTTGTCTTCCGCTTCCCACAGCACGCCGGTCAGGGCGAACTTCGCGGTGGTGTCCTTCTTGTCCGCGGCGAACGAGGTCCGCTTGATGAGCGTGCGAAGGGTGCCCGCGGTCACCTCGTGATACCGGCCGCCGTCGTCGAACGCCGGGATGTCGGGGAACTCGTTCACGTCGAGGCTCAGCATCTCGTACCGGCCGCTGGCCTTCGCGATCACCGCGTCCTTCCCCGCGTCCAGGCTGATTTCGGGAACGGTGCTCTCGCGCAGAATCTGGATGAGCTGGTCTTTGGGGAGGATGCACGAACCGGCGCGGGCCACGGTGACGCCCCGCAGCTCGTACCGGATGCCCACGCCCTGCGTCGGGTCGTAGGCCACCAGCAAGAGTGCGTCGTCGTGCGCGGTGGCCTTGATGTTCTTCAACGCGGGGATGGTGGTGTGTGTGGGCACCGCCTGTGCGACCGCTTGACATGCGGTGAGCAGGCTGTCTCGTTGACACGTCAGCTTCATGGCTTTTCCTCTTCCCTTCCGTGGGTTTTCGTTTTCGTGCTTTGGGTGCGTGAACCAGATACCTTTAGTTCTTAGTTCTTAACATCCAGTAGCAGTAGTAAGGCGACGGCCGTTTCTGGCGCGCACGCGCTGTGAGTGTCTCGAACGCCTTGTTCCGCGAGCGAATCGCGAACCTCACCGCTTGTGGACAACCTGGCGCGCCGATGGCGCGCCCGTGGTTTCCTGGGTCGCCGCGATCCGGGCCGGTGTTCGCTGTTCGTATCCCCAACTGGTGCGCGCCCGGTGCAACCACACGCGCGCCATTCGCGCGCCGGGTTGTCCACAGGGTTGGCATTAAACAACCCCACCCCCCGGCCCCCTCCCCGCACAGGGGAGGGGGAGTATTCGCGCCCAACGTCCCGCGCCCCGTTCGACTTGAACGAGTTGCGAAGTTCTTGCTCCCCCTCCCCGCACAGGGGAGGGGGCCGGGGGGTGGGGTTGTTT
>SXHE01000408.1 GCA_005773755.1 Planctomycetia bacterium | reverse complement strand
TCTGTAGCCGGGGTCTGTGACCCCGGAAGCTGAACGATGCGCGTAGCCCCGGCCTCACAGAGGCCGGCTACAGAAGAGACGGACGCCGTTAGCCGCCTTCGCCTTCGGCCTTCGGTTCCGCGGCCGGAACCTCGATAGCGTCGCGGAACGGTTGGCCCGCGCGGTACAGTTCCAGCCGGGTCGCGTACTCCGGCTTGCTCAACTCCGGGGCCAGTTCGACCGCCTTTTGCTGCCACTTCACCGCGTCCTCGAACCGGCCCAGTTCGGCGTAGGCCGCGGCCAACGTGTCTACGTAACCCGGTGCTTCGTTGTTCGTCAGCTCGCACGCCCGCAGCGCGTCGCGCAGCGCCGCGGTGCCGTCGCGCAGGTCGTCTTGCGGGCAGGTCGCGCGCACCCAGGCGACGTGGTTGAGCGTGGCCGCGTCGTCCGGGTCCAGTTCCGCGGCCCGCAGGTGGTCGGCCATCGCCGCGGCGAACTCGCCGAGCTGGTAGCGGAGCGAGCCGCGCAGGTTGTACGCGGGGTCGGAGTCCGGGCTGCGCTCGATCACGGCGCTGGCGTCGGCGAGCGCGGCCCTCAGGTCGCCCTTGCGCCGGTGCGCCAGCGCCCGGCCGAAGTGGGCGCGGCTGCTGTTCGGGTTCAGCTCGATCGCGCGCGTGAAGTCGGCGATGGAGCCGTCCTCGTCGCGCAGCTCGTGGAGCGCGTACCCGCGCTGCACGAACGGCGCGGGGTCGTCCGGGTCGCGCCGGATCACCTCGGTGAAGTCGTCGGCCGCGGCCCGCGGGCTCTTCGCGCGCAGGTGCGACAGCCCGCGGTTGAACCACGGGGCCACGTCGTCGGGATCAATCGCGATCGCGCCGGTGAAGTCCGCGACCGCCTTCGCGTGTTCGCCCAGTTCCGCGAGTTCGACCCCGCGCAGGTTGAGCGCGTCCGCGTGCTTCGGGTCGTACTTCAGCAGCCAGGTGAAATCGGAGACCGCCTTTTCGTGCTCGCCCTCCTCGGCCCACAATCGCGCCCGCTGCCAGAACGCGTCGGTGCCGGTCGGGTTCAGCCGCAGCGCGGCGCTCAGGTCGGTCAGCGCTTCGGTCACCTTCTCCAGCGCCTCGTAGGACATGGCGCGATACAGATACGCGCGGGCGTGCCGCGGGTTCAGCCGCAGGGCCGCGGTGTAGTCGGTCACGGCCTCTTCGTGCCGGCCCAGCGCGGAGTGCGCGTTGGCCCGGTTGAAGTGGACGCGGAACGTGTCCGGGGCGAGCTGGTGCGCCAGTTCGTAGTCGGCGAACGCGGCGTCGTAGTTCTTCTGCCGGCTGTACACCGCGGCGCGGCCGTTCACCGGGTCCGGGTCTTCGGGCGTCAGTTCGATGGCCCTCGTGTAGTCGGCCAGCGCCGCGTCCAGGTCGCCGCCGTCCACATGCGCGGTGGCGCGGTTGTGATACGCCTCGGCGTAGTCGGGGCGCAGCTCGGTGGCACGGGTGAAGTCGGCGACCGCGTCCGCGTACCGCCCGGCCGCGGCCCGCGCGTTGCCGCGGTGGAAGTACAGTTCCGCGTCGGTCGGGTCCAGCTCGACGGCGTCGCCGAACGCTTCCACCGCGCGTACGTACTCGCCGCGCCGCGAGTAGGCGTGCCCGCGCCGGACCAGGTTCAAGATTTCCGCCGGATTGTCGGTTCCCATGCGGGCATTATACCGACGGCCGCCGGGTGTCGGAGAAGGTCGGTTCGCGCGCGCCGGGGGCCGCTAAGATGAACCGGAGATGGCGATCACGCTGCGCCGATTCCTGGTCGTACAACTGCTGCTGGTGTGGCAGGGCGGGTTCCTGTTCTACGCGGCGGTCGTGGTGCCCACCGGCACGAAGCTGATCGGCACGGCCGGACAGGGCGCGATCACCGCGCGCGTGACCGACGCGCTGAACGCCGTCGGCGCGGTCGCCCTCGCGGTACTGGCGCTGGAGCTGTGCCGCTCTCGTGGGCGGTGGGCGTGCTGGGGCTTCGCGGTGATGTGCCACGCGCTGCTGCTCGCGCTACACGCACGGCTCGACGTGCTGATGGCCGACCACACGAGCGCGGAGTTCTACAATTTACACCGGTTCTACCTGCTCACCAGCACCGCGCAGTGGCTCGCGTGCCTGCTGCTGACGTGGCTCACGCTGCGCGCGTGGCGAACCGCCGACGGCGAACCGTAACCCTTCTCGTTCGACGCGGCGCGGCGGTTGATTCTTGTGCCGGCCGCGGCTTCGGGCTACACTCGTTTTATGCTGCCCACCCCACCTGCCCGCGCTCCGCGCGCGCGGCGCGACTTCCTTAAAGCCGGTGCGCTCGTCTTCGGCGGCCTCACGCTGACGGACGTGTTTGCCGCGCGCGCGGCCAGCGGCGCGACTCGCGACACGTCCGTCATTCTGATTTTCCTCAGCGGCGGGCCGAGCCACCTCGAAACCTACGACCTGAAGCCGGACGCGCCGGTCGCATACCGCAGCGTGTTCGGCCCGGTCCGCACGAACGTTCCCGGCATCAACATCTGCGAACTGTTCCCGCGCCAGGCGAAGCTCGCGGACAAGTTCGCACTAGTGCGGTCGCTGAACCACGACGTGAACATCCACAGCGACGGCGGGATCGTCGTGCTGACGGGTAAGAAGCCCACGGTGCCCGATCCGCTGTCGCAGTCCAAGAGCGAGCACCCGGACTTCGGCTCGGTGGCGAGCTTCGTGCGCGGCCCGCACCGTGACGCGCTGCCCGCGTACGTCGGGATTCCGTCGGGCACCTACATGACGCGGCCGACGTATGTGGGCCAGCAGCACGGCGCGTTCGCGGTGAACAACCCGAACTTCCCGCCGCCGTTCCTCTCGCTCGGCGGCAACTCCGGGCGACTCAACGACCGCAAGAAGTTGCTCGGCGACCTCGACACGATGCGCCGCGACTTCGACGCCAGCGGCAAACTCGCGACCTCGGACACACACACGCGGCAGGCGTTCGAGCTGCTGTCGAGCAAGAAGGTCGCGGACGCGTTCGACCTGAATCGCGAGAGCGACAAGACCCGCGACCGCTACGGCCGGCACCTGTGGGGGCAGGGGTGCTTGCTGGCGCGGCGGCTCGCCGCGGCCGGCACGAGCGTGGTGAGCGTCACGTTCAACACCCCGCAGAACGGCCCGGAGTTCACCAACTGGGACGACCACATCCTGAACGCGAACCGGCCCGGCCACTTCGCGGGCTACATGAAGACGCGCCTGCCGTACATGGACGAGGCCCTCTCCGCGCTGATCGAAGACGTGTACGCCCGCGACCTCGACAAGCAGATTCTGGTCGTGGTGGTGGGCGAGTTCGGCCGCACGCCGCGACTCAGCTCCAACGCCAGCGGCACCGGCCGCGACCACTGGCCGCAAGCGTATTCGGCGCTGCTGAGTGGCGGCGGGTTGAAGACGGGGCAAGCGATCGGCGCGACGAACGTGCGCGGCGAATTCCCGTCGCAGAAGCCGTATTCGCCCTACGACCTGCTCGCGACCGTGTACAAGCACCTCGGCATCGACCGGCACAAACCGCTGTACGACGCGACCGGCAAGCCCGTCGCGGTCCTGCCCGACGGCGAACCGATCGCGGAGCTGGGGTGACGCGGCTCAGTACCGCGTCATGCCCGGATCGACCGTGTCGGCCCAGGCCAGAATCCCGCCGGTCAGGTTCACGAGTTTCGTGTAGCCCTGCTGCTTCAGGAACTCGATGGCCTTCGCGCTGCGCATCCCGCTCTTGCAGTGAACGATCACCTCGCGGTCGCGCGGCACCTCTCCCAGGCGCGAGGGCAGCTCCGGTAGGGGAACGAGTGTCGTGCCCGGAATGCGGCAGATGGCGAACTCGTTCGGGTTCCGCACGTCCAGCACGAACAGGTTCTCTCCGGTGTCGATGCGCGCCTTCAATTGCCGGGGCGTGATCTCACCTCCGGCGGGAGAGGTCGCGGCCGGTGCTTCGCCGCGAATGCCGCAGAACTGTTCGTAGTCGATCAGGGTCTTGATGGTGGGGTGCGGCGCGCCGACGGCCCATTTCGGGTCGCGGCGAATCTTGAACGTCTTGAACGTCATGTTCAGCGCGTCGTAGTGCAACAGCCGGCCGATCAGCGGTTCGCCGATGCCGAGAATCAGTTTGATCGTTTCCGTCGCCTGAATGCAGCCGATCACGCCGGGCAGGATGCCCAACACGCCCCCTTCGGCGCAACTGGGCACCTCACCGGGCGGCGGCGGTTCGGGGTACAGACACCGGTAGCACGGCCCGACGCGCGGGTCGAACACCGTCGCCTGACCGTCGAACCGGAAGATGCTGCCGTACACGTTCGGCTTGTTCAGCAGCACACAGGCGTCGTTCACGAGGTAGCGCGTGGGGAAATTGTCCGTGCCGTCCACGACCACGTCGTAGTGCTTCACGATGTCGAGGGCGTTCTTCGAGGTGAACCGGCTCTCCCACAGGTCGAGTTTCACTTCGGGGTTCACGTCGCGCAGCCGGTCGGCCGCGGACTGACACTTGGAGCGGCCCACGTCCGCAGTGCCGTGGATGATCTGCCGCTGAAGGTTCGACACATCAACCACATCGAAATCGACGAGACCGAGCGTGCCGACCCCGGCCGCGGCCAGATACAGCGCCAGCGGCGAGCCAAGCCCGCCGGTGCCGATGACGAGCACCTTCGCGGCCTTGAGCTTGCGCTGCCCTTCGAGGCCGACCTCCGGCATGATGACGTGCCGCGAGTACCGCGCCATGTCGGATTGCGTGAGTTCGGTATCGGCCCACCGGCCGGCGAGCAGATCGGAAAGCGGCATGGCTGTACCTCAAAGCAGGCGAACCCGGAGCGTAAGCGACGGGGTGCGGCGGCAAGC
>SXHE01000407.1 GCA_005773755.1 Planctomycetia bacterium | reverse complement strand
GTTGTGCAGCTACCGGCGGGCTTACGCCGCGCCGCTCGCTGAAACCCATCAAATCAACAGAACGCGCGGCCCGGAAACGCACCAAAGTTCGCTCGCGTTTCCTCTGGCACTGTGAAATACTGTGCTACACGCTGCCAAGAGTGGAGCCTTTCCTATGGCCGTATCGACCCTCGCTCCCAAATACGTGGAGCTGGCCGGGACCATCGAAACTCAGATCCGCGACGGGATGTGGGACGGCGTCAAGATGCCGAGCGTCCGCGACGTCGCAGTGCGACACAAGGTCAGCGTCGTCACCGCGTCGCGCGCGGTCCAGATTTTGCGCGACAAGGGCCTGATCCAGACCCGGCAGCGGTCCGGGTGCTTCCGCGTCGCGCCGCCGACCGCCGACCGGTGGGCGCTGGTCATGCGCCTCACGCCCGGCCCGTGGCAGCACGCGACGCTCGGCATGTCGCGGTTCGGGTTCGAGGCGCTGGCCCGGCGCGAGCCGATGCACCTGGAACCGGACGCGATCAAGCTGACGGTCGGCATGTCGGACGCCGACGTACACGGGGCCGTTCGCGCGGCGAAGGGCGCGGGCATCACCGGGGCGTTCTTCCTCCCGTCGCGCCACTGCGCCAACGAAATGCGGACCGACGAGCGGTTCCTGGCCGCGTGCGCGGCCGAGGCGATTCCGGTGGTGCTGCTCGAACGGAACCTGCGCGGGCACAACCGCGAACTGACACACGACCTCGTAGCCGTGGACGACCTGGACGGCGCGGCCCGCTGCACCCGCCACCTGCTCGACCTGGGCCGCGAGCGGATCGGCGTTGTGGTCGCGTCGCCCACCAGCAGCCACAACGACCGCGTCGCCGGCTACCTATTCGCGCTGCACGCCGCGACCCTCGACGGAGGCACCCACGCGGGCCTGAAGTCTCACGTGCTGCACCAGAGCAACGATCTGCCCACGCGCGAAGCTTACGTGAAGCTGGCCGATCAGGTCCGAAAGTTGCGACTCGATGGCGTCGTGTGCTATCAAGACTACACGGCGATGGGCCTCATCATCGAGCTGCTCGCGCGGGGCGCGAAGGTGCCCGACGACGTGGCCGTGATCGGCTCCGACGACCTGCCCATCGGGAACCTGTTCACCGTCGGCATCACCACCTACTCGGACCCGTCCGAAGCGATGGCGGAGCAGGCGGTGCGGCTGATGCGCGAGCGGCTGCGGTGCCCGGAGCGGCGGGCACTCAAGGTCGTCGTGCCGGGCGAGTTGATCGTTCGCGAGAGCACCATCGGGCGCGGGGGGTGACGGTGGCAACGGAACTGCGGGCGGACGTGGCGGTCGTGGGCGCGGGCATCGTGGGCCTCGCGTTCGCCTGGGCCGCCGCGCGGCGCGGGCGGTCCGTCGTCCTGTTCGACCGCACCCCCACCCCGCAGGGCGCGTCGGTCCGCAACTTCGGCATGATCTGGCCCATCGGCCAGCCGCCCGGCGAGAGCTACGAGCGCGCGCTGCGCAGCCGCGCGCGGTGGCTCGAATTGAAGGACAAGGCCGGTGTGTGGGCCGAAGAGTGCGGCTCGCTGCACGCGGTGTACCGAGCAGACGAAGACGCCGTGCTGCGCGAGTTCGCCGAACTCGCACCTGGCCTCGGCGTCCGGTGCGAGTACCTCACGGCGGCCGACGCACTCGGCCGGTTCCCGGCGCTCAACCCGCGCGAGCTGATGGGCGCGCTACACAGTCCCACCGAACTGGCCGTGAACCCGCCGGCCGCTGTCGCCCGGCTCCAACACTTCCTGGCCGAAGCACACGGCGTTCAACTCCGGCTCGGCGTCGCCGTCACCGGCATCGAGATGCCACGGGTGCGCACCGCGAGCGGCGAAACGTGGCGCGCGGACCGCGCGTTCGTGTGTTCCGGCACCGACTTCGAGACGCTGTTCCCCGCCGAGTTCACCGCCGCCGGCATCCGCCGGTGCAAGCTCCAGATGATGCGCACCGGTCCCCAACCGGGCGGCTGGCGCGTCGGCGCGCACCTCGCTGGCGGGCTGACCCTGTGCCACTACACATCGTTCGAGGTGTGTCGCACACTCCCCACCGTGAAGGCCCGCGTCGCGGCCACGATGCCCGACTACGTCAAGTACGGCATCCACGTCATGGCGTCGCAGAACGACCGCGGCGAGGTCGTCATCGGCGACTCGCACGAGTACGACGCGGACATGTCGCCGTTCGACAAGCCGGAGATCGACGCGCTGATTCTGGACTACCTGCGCGAGATGCTGGACATCCCGGACCCGCGGATCGCGGCCCGCTGGCACGGCGTTTACGCGAAGCACCCGACGAAGGCGTTCGTGACCGCCGAGCCGCAACCGGGGTGCGTGATCGCGGTCGCGCCCAGCAGCACCGGCATGACGATGTCGTTCGGCATCGCGGACGACTGGTGGGAGGCGAACCCGTGACACAAACGGACGTGCTGGCCCGGATCGACCGTCTGTTCGCCGAGCGCGGCGGCGGCGAATACCACGGCGAGTCCGTGACGCAGCTCGAACACGCGCTCCAGTGTGCGGCGCTGGCCGAGGCCGACGGGCACGCGCCCGCGGCTGTCGCGGCGGCGCTGTTGCACGACATCGGTCACCTGCTCCACGGCCACGGCGAGGACTACCTCGTGCGCGGGGTGAACGACTCGCACGAAGACCTGGGCGCGCGGTTCCTGGCGCGCGCCTTCGGCCCAGCGGTCACGGAACCCATCCGCTTGCACGTCCCCGCGAAGCGCTACCTGTGCGCCGCGCGGCCGGACTACTTCGCCACGCTCTCGCCGGCGTCCGTGCGCAGCCTGGAGCTGCAAGGCGGGCCGATGAGCGCCGACGAGCGGGCCGCGTTCGAGGCCGTGCCGCACTTCGCCGCGGTGGTCGCCGTGCGCGAGTACGACGACCGCGCGAAGGTGGTCGGACTGGTCACTCCATCGTTCGCGCACTTCCGCCAGTATTTGGAGCGGTGTCTCACTGTCGAACCGCCGGCGTAAGCCGGCCGGGTTGTTCTTCCAGTGGCGCGACGAGACGTACGTACCCAGCCGGCTTACGCCGGCGGTTCGACGGGATGGCCTGTATGCCCTCGCTTGAAATCAAGCTCGTCGTGTTCGACTGGGCCGGCACGACCATCGACTTCGGCTGCCTCGCGCCGGCCGGCGCGTTCGTCGCCGCGTTCGCCGCGCGGGGTGTGAACGTGACGCTACCGGAAGCGCGCGGGCCAATGGGCCTGCACAAGAAGAACCACCTGCGCGCGATGCTGCGCACCGATAGCGTCGGGGCGAAGTGGCGTACCGCGAACGGTCGCGACTGGACCGAGGCGGACGTCGAGGAACTGTATCGCGACGTGACCCCGCGCCAGGTCGAGGCCGCAACGAAGTACAGCGACCTGATTCCCGGTGCCGCTCCCGCGGTGAACGAGCTGCGCCGGCGCGGGCTGAAGATCGCCGCGACCACGGGCTACTTTCACGCCGCCGCGAATGTGGTGCTCGCCGCCGCGAAGCGCCAGGGCTACGAGCCGGATTTCAACATCTGCGCCGACGACGTGCCCGCGGGCCGCCCGGCCCCGTGGATGATCTTCCGCTGCATGGAGGCGCTGGGCGTGTACCCGCCGGCCGCCGTGCTGAAGGTGGGTGACACGGTCATCGACATCGAGGACGGCCGCAACGCCGGGTGCTGGAGCGTTGGTGTGGTCGATTCGAGCAACGAGATGGGCCTGAGCGCGGCGGAAGTGAAGGCGCTGCCCGCGGCCGAACTTGATGCGCGGCGCGCGCACATTCGCGCCCGGTACTGCGCCGCCGGCGCGCACGCCGTCATCGAGAGTATCACTGATCTGCCTCAACTTGTG